>NZ_BBSK01000096.1:0-74902 GCF_001319805.1 Burkholderia sp. E168m22 | reverse complement strand
GCGCTCGCGACCGTCGAGACGCTGGCCGGGCAACTGCATGCGCGGATCGAAGGAGAGGCCGCGTGATCAGCGCGCAGGCGAGGGCGGGTTTCGAGCGGATCTTCTTCGATGCCGCGCGCACGCGGCTCGCCGCCGGCGGCGCGTGCGACATCCGGCCGGCCGCCGGTCACGACCCCGACGCGCCCGATCGGGGGCACGCGAAGCCGCGATCGAAGCCGAAGGTGCCCGAGTATGTGGTCGTGCTGACGATCTCGGCGCTGCATTTCCGCCTGCTGCTCGCGCTGCGTTTCAGCGACGACGACGCGACGCGCCGCCATTTCGCCGGCGCGACGGCGGGCACGAACAGCCAGCGGCCGCTGACCGACGCGTTCATGGAAGTCGCGAACCTGTGTTGCGGCGCGATCAACCAGGCATTGACCACGCCGTTTCCCGATCTCGGGATGTCGACGCCTTACCTGCTGAGCGGCGCGAGCGTCGACTACCTGCATGCGCTCGCACCCGATTACGTGGCCGCGTACGACCTGACGCTCGACGGCGACGTGCGGGTCGGCGCGACGCTGTGCGTGTGCGCGAACGCGCCGGTCGATTTCCACGTGCCGGAAACGGCCGCGGTGGACACCGGCGGCGAGCTCGAACTGTTCTGACCGACCATCAGGAATCGATGAGATGACCGAAGACCAACCCGTCAGCAAGGTGCTCGTGCTCGATGACAGCCGCGTGCACGCCGATGCGATCAAGCGTTTCTGCGACGCCCACAACCTGGTCGGCCTGACCGTGCGGCGCAGCCGGCTGCTGAAGGTGCTGCGCTCGAACATCGACCTCGGCGCGATCCTGCTGGCCGAGGATTACGGCGGCTCGCCAGTCGAGAGCGCGATCATCGCGACGCAGATCGACGCGCTGCGCCCGGAACTGCCGATCATCCTGCGCCGCGAATCGCTGGCGTCGCGCGACGGGCTGCCCGATGTACTCGCGCGGGTCGCGTGCGCGGCCTACGTCGCCGACGACATGACGCCGCTCGCGCGCGCGATCGACGAATACCTGTTCAGCCGCGACTACCCGAACGCGCTGGTGCGCGGCATCTCGGAGATCACCGAGGCGCGCATCGACAGCCTGTTCCCGGGGATGACGATCGAGCACGACACGCCGTGCATCGTGCGCGACCAGATCATCTTCGGCGAGGTGTTCAGCCTGATCGCGCTCGAAAGCGCATGGTGCCGCGGCTACATGCTGCTGCAGACGAGCGAGCAGCCGCTGCTCGACATGCTCGGCGGCACGCGCGACGGCGGCCGCGCGCCGGATTTCCGCGACGTGAACAGCGTGCTCGGCGAGCTGACCAACCTCGTGTGGGGCGCGTTCAAGAACCGCTATCTCGGCGACGCCGAGGCGCTGGCGCGCCATCCGGTGCAGGTGCCGCTCGTCGTCAATCACAAGCAGAAGTTCATCTCGTTCGGCGGCGACTGTCCGCAGCTCTGTTTCAAGTACCGGATGACCGATCCGGCATCGGGGCGTTCGGTCCGTCTCGACCAGCGTTTCGTGTTCAGCCTGAGCTGGTCGCCGGAGGATTTCCGCGAATCGGTGCAGGACGTCGGGCCGATGGTCGAGGCGGGCGAACTCGAACTGTTTTGAATGTTGAAGTCAGCAACGACGAAAGGGGAATACGACATGGCAAAGATTCTGGTGGTCGACGATTCGGGCACGGTGCGCGACGAAGTGGCAGGCTTCCTGCGCAATCACGGGCTCGACGTCGCGACGGCCGTCGACGGCAAGGACGGGCTCGCGAAGCTCAAGGCGACGCCCGGCGTGCGTCTCGTGATCAGCGACGTGAACATGCCGAACATGGACGGCCTGACGATGGTCGAGAAGATTCGCGGCGAACTGGCGAACACGGCGGTCAACGTCGTGATGCTGACGACCGAAAGCAGCCCGGCGATGAAGGAGCGTGGCAAGGCCGCCGGCGTGAAGGGCTGGATCGTGAAACCGTTCAAGGGCGACGCGGTGCTCGACGCGCTGAAGAAGCTCGCGGGCTGACGCGCGCGGCCGGCGAGCCGCTTGCGGACGCAATTTACAGCGTGCCGGGATGTCCGTATCCTGCCGGATGCCGAGGGCGGCGTGGCGGCGCATCGTGTGCCGCGCGCCCGGCATTGACGAACATCAGGAGCGGAACGAAGCAGATGGCATCCGAAATCGGGCGACCCGCTGCGCAGCACATCGAGTGGCGGATCGCGAAGGGCATCGTTTTTACCATCGTGGGCACGTGCATGCTGATCGGCGTCGCGCTGTATGCGCAGTCGACACGCGAATTCCTGCGAACGTCGGTCGTCGTGCCGGGGCGCGTGCTCAAGCTGAACGCGGGTCCGCATCATCCGGAGATCGCGTTCACGACGCTCGCGGGCGAGCACGTCGAATATGCGCAGGGCGGCGCCGTCAGCGTCGAGGACGGCGCGACGGTCGAAGTGCGCTATGCGCCGGACGCGCCGAGGACGACCGCGCGGATGAACACGTTCGGCGCGATCTGGGGCGATGTGCTGGCGTTCGGCGTGATGGGCGCGGTCTTTTTCGTCGGCGGGGTCGGTCAGTTGCGGTCGGGCGTTCGCATGTGGCGCAGCGGGCGCAAGCGGACGTGACCGCCCGCTGCGCGCTGAAACTTGTCGCACCCGGCAAGTAGAACATCATGGCGCTCACATGGCACGGCGGGCCGATCCGGTCGTCACGCACACGATTGCATGTGCGGCGTCGCAGTACGTTGCCTCGTTACTTCACAGGACATTCCAGCATGACAATTCGCTTGATGCCGTGGCTCATCGCGATCGGCGCCGCATTCGCGGGCTTCCCCGCGCACGCGGCCGGTACCGCGCATTCGCTCGACCAAGTGCCCGGGAAGCTCGGTTCGCCCGAAGCCCGTGCCGCGTATGCGCGCGACATGAGCGGCGCGGAAGCGGACGGTTTCGGCGTGCACCTGCCGCCCGGCTTCACGAAGGAGGGGCTGGCGGCGCAGCTTGCCCCGGGCCAGCCGCTTGCGCGTGTCGTGCTGGTCGGCGCGAAACCGTGGCCGCAACGCCCCGGGGCGTTCGTCGCGATCGTGTGCGTGGCACCGACCGACGAGATTGCGCGCGAGGTGCTGCGATTCCGTGCGCCCACCGATTGCGAAGGCTTCGAGAGCCGCGCCGAGGCCGATGACCGGAAGGAATTCGTCTGGCTGGGCGTGTTCGAACGCGGTACGGACGGCGTGCCGCGCCTCGTCGCGCGGACCGAACAGCCGCTCGAACAGGCGATCGACTGGAGCGACACGAATCTCGACAGTCCCGACTACATCGAGCAGACGAAGCAGTCGCGTGATGTCGCGTTACGGCCCGAGCGGTGGTCGCGGTTCGATCTCGCGCCGTATACGCTGCGGGCGGGCGATGCCGCGTTCGGGGTGCGGGCGGGCTGGTCGATCGGCTATGCGGGCGGTGGTGCGTCGTTCGAGGCGCTGTACCTGTTCCGGATCGACGGCAAGACGCTGCGCGTCGTGTTCGCGCAGCCGATGATGTTTTACCGGGATATTGCCGGCGATTGGCATCGCGACGGCACGCGCGATCACGACATCACGGAAGGCAGCAATGCGCTGAGCGTGCTGTCGACGTCGACGGATGGCTTCCACGACTTGCAGTTGCGAGAGCGCGGCGGCAAATGGCGCCGGACGTTTCGCTGGTCTGCTGCCGATGGCGAGTACCAGCCGCGCTGACGCACCGGCCCGTTAGCGGCCCGCCGCCGTCGCGAATTCGTCGACGACGGCTTCGATCACCGCCTGCACGCGTGCGGTCTTGTAGAGATCGGCATGCGCGACGAGCCACACGTCGAAATGATTGCACCGCTGCGGCATGAGCCGCACTAGATCCGGCTCGGTGTCGGCGCGGAAGCACGGCAGCTCCGCAATGCCGAGCCCGGCCAGTGCGGCTTCCACCAGCATCATCGTCGACGAGGTCTGGAACATCACGCGGCCGCGTGAAGTCGGTTCGCCGCACAGCGCGTCCCACATCGTCGGCACCACCGGTTGCTGATACATCACCAGATCGTGCCCGTCGAACGCGCTGCCCGCGACCGGTTCGCCCCGTTCGGCCAGATAGCGGCGTGACGCATAGATGCCCGTTTCGAGATGCCCGAGCCGCCTGACGATCAGGTCCGGCGATTCCGGCCGCAACGTGCGAATCGCGAGATCCGCTTCGCGGCGCGTGAGGTTGGTGATTTGCGCCGACGTCACGCACACGACGTCGATGCCGGCATGCCTGCGCCGCAAGTTGGCGATTGCGGGCACGACGAAACGCTTGCCGAGCGTGTCGGTCGTGGCGATGCGCACGGACCCGGCCAGTTGCTCGTCGAGCCCCATCACGCGGCGTTCGATCGTCAGCGATGCGCGTTCCATCGTTTCGGCCGGTTCGAGCAGCGCTTCGCCGGCGGTCGTCAGCACATAGAGGGATGGCGTGCGCAGAAACAGCCGGGCAGACAGTTCGTCCTCGAGCGCGGCGATCCGCCGCCCGACCGTTGCCTGATCGACGTTCAGCTGCGCCGCGGCGCCGCGCAGCGTGCCGGTGCGCGCCAGCGCGAGGAAGAAGCGGGCGTTGTCCCAGTTCATACGGATCGATTGTGTCATCGGGCAAGCGGCGGCGGACGGGAATCGGTGATGCAGATCTGCATCAGGCCAATGCGAAATTATCACTTTTCCGCATCGCGCGCCGGGTCCTAGACTCCGGGCATCTGCCTGGAGGTGTCATGTCCGATTGCCATTCCGTTTCCGTCCCCGTTTCCACCGTTCCGCTGGCCGCGCCGGGCCGCCCGACGGCGCGCGAGCAGCGCCTGACGCTGGCGCTCGTCGCGATCGGCATGTTCATGGCGGTGCTCGATTCGACGATCGTCAACGTGGCGCTGCCGGCAATGCGCACGAGCCTCGGCGCGACGGTCGCGGAACTCGCGTGGATCGTCGACGCGTATACGCTCAGCTTCGCCGCGCTGATCCTCGCGGGCGGCGCGCTGTCCGACCGGTTCGGCGCGAAGCGCGTGTATCTCGCCGGGCTGGCGCTGTTCGTCGGTGCATCGGCGGCGTGCGGCGTCGCGTCGTCGGTGGCGCTCCTGGTGGCCGCGCGTTTCGCGCAGGGCATGGGCGCCGCGCTGTTCTTGCCCGCGTCGCTCGCGATCGTGCGCAGCACCTTCGACGTGCCGGCCGAACGGGCGCGGGCGATCGCGGTGTGGGCCGGCATCGCGTCGGTCGCGGTCGCCGTGGGGCCGGTGCTTGGCGGGCTCCTCGTCGACGATTTCGGCTGGCGCAGCGCGTTCCTGATCAACGTGCCGACTGGTGCGGTCGCCTTTGCCGGCGCGGCGGCGCTGGTTCGGGCAGCGGCCGCGCGGGAGGTGCGCCAGTTCGACTGGGTCGGCCAGTGCGTCGGTGCGGCGGCGCTCGGCGCGCTGTGTTTCGCGGTGATCGAATTGCCCACGCGCGGCGCCGGCGCCACCGAGGTCCGGTGCGCGCTGCTGATCGCCGTGCTCGCGGCCGCCGTGCTGGTCGCCGTCGAGCGGCGTGCCCGTCATCCGATGGTGCCGCTCGCGTGGTTTCGCAATCGCGTGTTCGTCGCGATGAACCTGATGGGCAGTCTCGTCTATGTCGGCTACTTCGGGCTGCTGTTCGTGCTGAGCCTGTACCTGCACGGACGCTTCGGCATGAGCGCGCGGCAGATCGGGCTGACGTTGTTGCCGTTCGCGCTGAGCCTGTCGCTCGGCAATCTGCTGTCGGGAAAACTGCATGGCCGGGTTCGCCCCGTCACGCTGATGGCGAACGGCCTCGCGATGGCGGCGCTGGCCGTTCCGGCGATCGCGCTTGCGCTCGCGCTGCGTGCGCCGTGGCTAGTGGTCTGGATGGCCATGGCCGCATTCGGTACCGGCACCGCGCTGTCGGTGGCGCCGATGATCGCGACGGTGCTCGAACAGGTGCCTGCCGACGCGGCAGGTGTGGCATCCGGATTCCTCAACGCGGCGCGTCAGGCCGGCAGCCTGCTCGGCGTGGCCATCGCAGGCGCCGCGACGATCCTGTTGCCGGATCTGACCGATGCGCTGTGGGCGGTCGCGGCGCTCGGGGGCGTCGCCTACGCGATCGCCGCGCTGGCGGCGAGGGCGGCCGGCCGTGCGGAAGCCGCGCAACGGGGGCATTGACGCTCGCGCGGCATCGCGCGTTGCGCCGTGGCCGGCAGGCCGCCACGCACGCGCATGCGGCGGCGCGGCTGGACGCCGTGCGGAATGTGGAGGACCATTTCCTCGACATGCCGCGAGCGGGCGGGCGCGATGGACGCTCGTTCGCCTCGCCGCGAAACCTGCCGAACCCCGTCGAGCGGAACACCATGGAACCCATTCACGAGACTGCCGAGCCGATCCTGCTGCGCGACGCGCACGACGGCGTCGTCACGCTGCGCCTGAATCGCCCGCAGCAGTTCAACGCGTTGTCCGAAGCGATGCTCGCGGCCCTGCACGATGCGTTCGACACGCTGGCGGCCGATCCGCACGTGCGCTGCGTCGTGCTGGCCGCCGAAGGCAAGGCGTTCTGCGCCGGGCACGACTTGCGACAGATGCGCGGCAAGCCCGAACTCGACTACTACCGCACGCTGTTCGCGCAGTGCAGCCGCGTGATGCTCGCGATGCGCGCGTTGCCGGTGCCGGTGATCGCGCGCGTGCACGGCATCGCGACGGCGGCCGGCTGCCAGCTCGTCGCCGCGTGCGACCTCGCGATCGCGGCCGATACCGCGCGCTTCGCGGTATCCGGCATCAACGTGGGGCTGTTCTGCTCGACGCCCGCCGTCGCGTTGAGCCGCAACGTCACGGCCAAGCGCGCGTTCGACATGCTGATGACCGGGCGCTTCGTCGATGCGGCGACGGCCGCCGCGTGGGGGCTCGTCAACGAAGCCGTGCCCGAGGACGCGCTCGATGCGGCCGTCGCGCGCAAGGTCGCGGAGATCGTCGCGAAGAGCCCCGCCGCGGTGCGTTATGGCAAGCAGATGTTCTATCGTCAGCGCGAGTTGCCGCTCGACGAAGCCTATGCGTATGCGGGCGACGTGATGGCGCGCAACATGATGGAAGAGGATGCGGGCGAGGGGATCGACGCGTTCCTCGAGAAGCGGAAGCCGACGTGGCGTTCGTGATGCGTTGACGGAGGCGGGCGGGGAGCGCGTCGTATCGCGTCGTTGTGAGCAACGCGCAACGACGTATCGCATCGTCGCTGGTGCGCGTCGGCGGGGCGCCATAAACGCAGACAGGCCGCCAAGGCAGCCCGCAGGTAAGTACACGGTATGCGCGGCGACGCGGTTGCGCACCGCCGCACTGCAGCAGCGACGCCGGTCAGCGCCCGTAGCTGCCCGTCCGCAGCGCTGGCTGCACGCTCGCCGCACCGGGCGGCACGATCACGACCGGCACGCGGCGCGCGAGCGCGCACATCAGCTCATAGCCGATCGTGCCGCTGGCTTCCGCAACATCGTCCACCTTCACCTGGTCGCCCCACAGCTCGACGCGCGAGCCGATGCCCGCGTTCGGGCACGGCGTCAGGTCGACGGTCAGCATGTCCATCGACACGCGGCCGACGACGCGCGTCATCACGCCGTCCACCGCGATCGGCGTACCGGTCGGCGCGTGGCGCGGATAGCCGTCTGCGTAGCCGCATGCGACCACGCCGATCCGCATCGGCCGGTCGGCCGTGAAGCGGCGGCCGTAGCCGACCGTTTCGTCGGGCGCGAGCGTCTGCACGCCGATGATCTTGCTGCTCAGCGTCATCGCGGCCATCAGCGGCGTGTCGGCGATATGCCGCGCCGCGCCGGTCGGCGACGCGCCGTACAGGATCGTGCCGGGTCGCACCCAGTCGCGGTGCGCGCGCGGATGCCACAGCACGGCCGCCGAATTCGACACCGAGCGCTCGCCCGGAATCCCGGCCGTGGTCGCGTCGAACTGGTCGAGTTGCCAGTCGACCTCGCCTTCGTCGGCGTTCGCGAAATGCATCATCAGCGTGATCTTGCCGATCGACGGCGCACTCGCCGCGCGTTCCCACGCGGCGCGGAACGCGGCCGGCCGGTAGCCGAGCCGGTTCATGCCGGAATTCATCTTGAGCTGGATGTCGATCGGCTGCCGCGGCTTCGCGGCGATCAGCAGGTCGAGCTGTTCGTCGCAATGCACGGCGACCGTCAGCCGGTGGTGATCGGCCAGCTCGACGTCGGCCGGCTCGAAGACGCCTTCGAGCAGCAGCACGGGCTTGTCCCAGCCGAGTTCGCGCACGCGCACGGCTTCGTCGAGATCGAGCAGCGCGATGCCGTCGGCGGCCGCGAGGCCCGGGTAGATCCGTTCGATGCCGTGGCCGTACGCGTTGGCCTTGATCACGGCCCACACGCGCGATTGCGCGGCGGTGCGGCGGATGAAGTCGAGGTTGTGGCGGACGGCGTCGGGGCGGATATGGGCGACGATGGGACGGGGCATGGCAAGGGCTCGGGTCGGATGTCGTTCGGCGCACGGCGGCGCGGAGGGAAACGGGCCGGCTGGCGCGATGGCGCGTCAAGCCAGTGTCGAGCGCTATCTTATTGGTGTTCGACCAGTTTTAATTAACGTATTTGTCGACGATTTGGTGGAAATTTTGGTGTCGTCGCGGCCCGGGCGCCTTCCCCGGCGGCCTGCGCGGCCGAGTCTCCCATCTAGAAAACCGGTGCCCGAACGGCACGGCGCAATGCTAAGCTCTCGGCGATCTTGTCATTGATCAATGTAATCATAACGGAGGAGACTTTGATGACGACGTCCCAGCTGTGCCTGTTCATCGTGGCGCTGTTGCCGTTCCCGATGACGTTTCTCGCCAAGGCCCGCAAGGGGTACGACAACTGCGCGCCGCGCGACTACCTGGCGAAGCTCGAAGGCTGGCGGGCCCGCGCCCAGGCCGCCCATCAGAATGCGTGGGAAGCGCTCGCGCTGTTCACCGCCGCGCTGGTGGTGGCGTGGCACAACGGCGCGAACGTGCATCGCGTCGACCAGCTCGCGATGGCGTTCGTCGCGATCCGCATCGTCTATGCGTTGATGTACCTGCTGAACTGGGCGTCGCTGCGTTCGCTCGTGTGGTTCGGCGGCATGGCGTGCATCGTCGCGCTGTTCTTCGCCACACCGTAAGCGGCCTGGCATGCCGGCTCTCGTCAGGCGCCGCCCGCGCCTCGTGCGTGACTGTCATTGGATGCGGGCGCAACCTTCTTCGAGACGAACGGCGGCGCGTCCGCTTCGCTGCGCAGGAACGCGATCAACGGATCGAGCAGCCGGTGTCGCGTCGACGGATGGCGGCGTAACACGAAGCGCCATGACGCATCGCGCGAGAGGCCCGGCACCAGCGGCACCAGACGCCCGCTGCGCAGTTCGGGCTCGATCAGCGGCACGCGGCCGAGCGCAATGCCCGCGCCGCCGACGGCCGCGCCGATCACCTGGCTGAAACTGCTGTAACGGACGATCTTCGTGTCGAAGTCGTCCGGCAAGCCGAAATGCACCGCCCAGTTGCGCCAGTCGATCTCGGGGCTGTCCTCGTGCATCTCCTGCAGCAGCCGCGAGCGGCAGACGTACCCCGATGCGTACGGAAACAGCTCGGGGCTGCAGACCGGAAACACGGTTTCCCGCATCAGCACGTCGTCGTCGGCGCGCAGCCGGTGCGCGGGCACGTGCACGATCGCGAGGTCGACGCCGCTGCGCGCGAAATCCGGCTCGTCGTCGAGCACCACCGCATGCAGCGGGGTATCGGGATGAAGCGACGAGAATTCCGCCAGCCGGCGTGCGAGCCACATCGACGAAAACGGCGCGTTGGCGGATACGGTGAGCCGTTGCGCGGTGCCGCGAATCTCGGCGCACGCGTCGTTGAGACGCGACAGCGCATCGCTGACGGCCGGCAGCAGGCGCGTACCGGCCGGCGTGAGGCTGATGCCGCCGAGCCCCGTGCTGCGTTCGAGCAGCCTTGCACCCAGCGATTCCTCGAGCGAACGGATCTGGTGGCTGACCGCGCTGGTCGACACGTTCAGCTCGACCGCCGCGCGCGCGAACCCGCCGAGGCGGACGGCCGCCTCGAAAGCACGCAGTGCGCTGAGGGGAGGAAGGTGCGACATGCGGGGTATTGTAGTTGACTCAACACCCGTTGAAAAATCATCTTTTGCCGCGCGCGGGCGGCGCGGGTAGCCTCGATCCGGTCAAGAAAAACGCAACGAAACACCGACTGGAGGCTTCATGTATTTCGACCGACGACTATGGGCAATGATGGCGGGATTGCGCTGGCGGGTGGCGGCGGCCGTCGCGCTCGGGCTGCTCGCGATGGGTGTCGGCATCCTCCGCTTCGTATTCCTCGGCCGCGTGCTGGCGCTGGTTTTTTCCGGCGCGCCGGCGCGCAGCATCGGCGAAGCCGTCGTTGCAACGGCGGCCTGTGTGCTGTTGCGTGCGTGGCTCGATCATCGCCGCACGGTGCTTGCGCAGCACACGGCCGGCCGCGTGCAAGCCACGCTGCGCGCGCGGCTGTTCGACCGGATCGCCGCGCTCGGCCCCGCATGGTTCAGCGGCGAACGCACGGGCGGCGTGATGCTGGCCGTCGTCGACGGCGTCGAGCAGTTGCAGACCTTCTTCGGCGTCTACCTGCCGCAACTCGTGATCGCCGCGTGCGCGCCGCTGATGATCTTCGCGGTGCTCGCGTGGTGGGACGTGCCGACGGCCGCGGTCCTGCTGGTCGCGGCGCTCGTCACGCTCGCGCTGCCGCAGCTCGTGCATCGTGCGGACAAGCGCGCGGCGCTCGCCCGTTCGGCCGCGTTCAAGGCGTTCGGCGAGGAGTTTCTCGACGCGGTGCAGGGCCTGCCGACGCTGAAGGCGTTCGGGCAGAGCACCGCGTTCGGCGCGAAGCTGGCCGCGAAGGCGCGGGCGCTGTCGGACAGCACGTTCTGGGTGCTCGCGCTCGGGCTGCTGACGCGGCTCTTCACGGATCTGGGCACCGGCCTCGGCGCGGCCGCGGCGATCGCGGTAGGCGCGTGGCGCGTGCGGCACGGCGACATGAGCCTCGAAGCGCTGCTGATCGTGCTGATGGCCGGCAGCGAGATCTTCCGGCCGCTGCGCGACCTGCGCGCGGTGCTGCATCAGGGGATGATCGGCCAGTCGGCGGCGAATGCGATCCATGCGCTGCTCGACGCGGGCAGCCATGCCCCTTCCGTCGACGCACCGCGCGTACCCGGCCTGCGGCCGGAGATCGCGTTCGATCACGTCAGCTTCGCGTATCCGGGGCGCCGCGCGGATGCCCATGCGGCGTTGAGCTTCACCGTGCGCGAGGGTGAGACGGTCGCGATCGTCGGGCCGAGCGGGGCCGGCAAGTCGACCATCGTGCGCCTGCTGCTGCGCCAGCACGACGCGCAGGGCGGCGCGGTCCGGATCGGCGGCCACGATGTGCGCACGCTCGATGCCGACCAGGTGCGCGAGATGATCGCGGTCGTCGCGCAGGATGCGACGCTGTTCGACGGCAGCGTCGCCGACAATCTGCGGCTCGGTCGCCCGGACGCGAGCGACGCGGACATGATCGCTGCCGCGCGCGCGGCCAATGCGCACGACTTTATCTCGGCGCTGCCCGACGGCTACGCGACGCGCATCGGCGAACGCGGGCTCATGCTGTCGGGCGGCCAGCGCCAGCGCATCGCGATCGCCCGCGCGCTGCTGCGCGATGCGCCGATCCTGTTGCTCGACGAGGCGCTGTCGTCGGTCGATGCGGAAAACGAAGCGCTGATCCAGCAGGCGCTCGACCGGCTCACGCGCGGGCGCACGACGCTCGTGCTCGCGCACCGGCTGTCCAGCGTGATCGGCGCCGATCGCATCCTGGTGCTCGACCAGGGGCAGGTGGTCGACGAAGGGACGCATGCGGCGCTGATCGCGCGCGACGGCCCGTATCGCCGGCTGATGGGGCCGCAACTGGAAGCGGTCGCCGAGTCCGTCGGCGCGACGGCGGCGGCGGGCACGACCGCCCGCGCGTCGTCGGGCCCGCAGGTGCGGCCGCTGAACGACGACGCGGCGACGATCGGCTGGCCGGAAACGTTGCAGACCCTGCTGCGCTTCGTGCGTCCGTGGAAGGGCAAGGTGGTGCTGACCGTGCTGTTCGGGATCGGCCGCGTGCTCGCGTTCATCGGCGTCGGCGTGCTCGGCGCGCGGGTGGTCGGCGCGGTGCCGAGCGGTCACGTCGGCACGGGGCTGGTGACCGCGCTGCTCGTGATCGCGCCGGTCGCGGCCGTGCTGCACTGGCTCGAATCGTGGCTCGCGCACGACATGGCGTACCGGCTGCTCGCGGAAATGCGCATCGCGCTGTTCGCGACGCTCGAACGGCTCGCGCCGGCCGGGCTGCTGCGCCGCCGTTCCGGCGATCTCGTGTCGCTCGCGACGCAGGACGTCGAGACCGTCGAATATTTCTATGCGCATACGCTGGCGCCCGCGTTCGTCGCGGTGCTCGTGCCGGCCGGCGTGCTGGTGCTGCTCGCGTCGGTCGCATGGCCGCTCGCGCTCGTGCTGCTGCCGTTCCTGCTGTGGGCTGGGCTCGCGCCCGTGCTGGCCCGGCGCGACGTCGACCGGCTCGGCACCGGCGCGCGCGACGCGCTCGGCCAACTCGGCGCGCATCTGACCGAAACGATCCAGGGCCTCGCGGAACTGACCGCGTTCCAGGCGATCGCGCGCCGGCGCGCGGCATTCGTGGCCGAAGTCGACGCGTATCGCCGGCAGCGCGCGAAGCTGCTCGACGATCTGTCGACGCAAAGCGCCGCGCTGGAAGTCGCCAGCGGGCTCGGCGGGCTGGCGGTCGCGGCGCTCGGCGCGTGGTGGTGCGCACGCGGCGGGTTCCCGCGCGAGTCGTTGCCGCTGCTGGTGTTGGTCGCGGTGGCCGCGTTCATGCCGGTGGCCGAAATCGGCCAGGTCGCGCGCCAGCTTGCCGACACGATCGCGTCGGCGCGCCGCTTGCGCGCGCTGGAGAAGGAACCCGTGACGGTGACCGACGGTGCGCATGCGATGCCCGGCAATCCGGCGGTGCGGTTCGACGCGGCGTCGTTCACGTATCCGGGGCGCAGCGTGCCCGCGCTCGACCGCGTGAGCTTCGAGGTGCCGCCCGGCAGCACGGTCGCGCTGGTCGGCGCGTCGGGCGCCGGCAAGTCGACGGTCGCGAGCCTGCTGCTGCGTTTCTGGGACCCGCAGCAGGGCCGTGTCACGCTCGGCGGCGTCGATCTGCGCGATCTGCGGCTCGACGACCTGCGGCAGCACATCGCGCTCGTCGCGCAGGACACCTATCTGTTCAACGACACGCTCGAGGCGAACATCCGGCTCGCCGCGAACGACGCGTCGGATGAGGACGTGCAGCGCGCGATCGACCACGCGGCGCTCGGCGATTTCGTCGCGCGACTGCCGGACGGGCTCGCGACGCGCGTCGGCGAGCGCGGCGTGCAGTTGTCGGGCGGCCAGCGCCAGCGTGTGGCGATCGCACGCGCGTTCCTGAAGGATGCGCCGGTGCTGATCCTCGACGAGGCGACGTCGCACCTGGACACGATCAGCGAGCAGCAGATCCGCGCGGCGCTGGAGGACCTGATGACGCAGCGCACGTCGATCATCATCGCGCACCGCCTGTCGACCGTGCGCAATGCCGACCTGATCCTCGTGATGGAGCAGGGCGCCGTGATCGAGGCCGGCCGCCACGCGGAGCTGCTGGCACGGCAGGGCGCGTATGCGCGGCTCGTGTCGCATCAGGCGAGCGGAGTCGCGGCGTGAGCGGCGCGGCATCGGTGCGCCGTCGTTCGGCGATGCCGCGCGAATTCCGCAATCTGCGTTGAGCCGCGCCGGCGGTTGCCGGCCTGGCGCCCACGGTCGTCCCGCCGAGGCGGCTGGTTGAATCGCCGGCCGTCCGCGCAAACCGATGTGCGGGCAGCGATGGCGCGGTCGTCATCCTGCCGCACGCGTTGCGCTGGACGGCCGTCGTGCCGGCCCGCGCCAGCCGCTGCAACCTTCCCTTCAGCCCTTTGCCTCGAGCCCGCCTGCACGCCCGCCCCGTGCATGTCGCCCCCCGCCGCCGCTTTCCTCCGATCTATCCGCGCCGCGCGCCGCGGGTTTGCCTCGATGCATTTATTTGTTGCGGACTTTTTTGTTGTCGTAGTATCGCCATTGACAACACTTGTTGCACTAAGGTCTAATTCAACATCGCATGTTGCGGTGCGGCTTGATGTCGTCGTTCCCCGGCCAGCCGGCCGGTTACATCGCTCAACCATGCGGAGAAATGCCATGAGTCGCCGTTCCTTCCTGAAAGCCGTCGCGGTTGCTGCCGCGCTCGGCGCCAGCCTCGCGCACGCGGACACCAAGACGCTCGTCGTCGGGACCGATACGTCGTTCATGCCGTTCGAGTTCAAGCAGGGCGACAAGTACGTCGGCTTCGATCTCGACCTGTGGGCCGAGATCGCGAAGGACCAGGGCTGGAAATACACGATCCAGCCGATGGATTTCGCGGGCCTGATCCCGGCGCTGCAGACGCAGAACATCGACGTCGCGCTGTCCGGGATGACCATCAAGGAAGAGCGCAAGAAGGCGATCGACTTCTCCGCGCCGTACTACGACAGCGGGCTCGCCGCGATGGTGCAAGCCGGCAATACGTCGATCAAGTCGATCGACGACCTGAACGGCAAGGTGATCGCCGCGAAGACGGGCACCGCGACGATCGACTGGATCAAGGCGCACCTGAAGCCGAAGGAGGTCCGTCAGTTCCCGAACATCGACCAGGCCTATCTCGCGCTGGAAGCCGGCCGCGTCGACGCGGCGATGCACGATACGCCGAACGTGCTGTTCTTCGTGAACAACGAAGGCAAGGGCAAGGTGCAGGTCGCGGGCCAGCCGGTCAGCGGCGACAAGTACGGGATCGGCTTCCCGAAGGGCAGCCCGCTCGTGCCGAAGGTCAATGCGTCGCTCGTGAAGATCAAGGCCGACGGCCGCTACGCGCAGATCTACAAGAAGTGGTTCGGCGCCGAGCCGCCGAAGATGTGAGCGTGACCACGCGCCATGGCGCGGCCGGGTGGCCGCGCCGGTCTTGAATCGAACGGGGAGCGACAAGTGAATTTCGATTGGTCGGCGATCTGGGCGGCGTTGCCGGACCTGATGGACGGGGTCCGGTTGACGGTGTTCATCGCATTACTGGGGCTGGTGGGCGGTTTCATCGTCGGGATGATCGCGGGCATGTTCCGCGCATACGGACCGAAGGCGATGAACGTGCTCGCACAGGTCTATATTGAATTGATCCGCGGCACGCCGATCGTCGTGCAGGTGATGTTCCTGTATTTCGCGCTGCCGCTGCTCGCGCATATCCGCATCGACGGCCTGACGGCCGCGATCATCGCGATCACGGTGAATTCCGGCGCGTATCTCGCGGAAGTGGTGCGCGGCGCGCTGCTGTCGATCCCGAAGGGGCTGACGGAGGCGGGGCTCGCGATGGGCCTGTCGATGCCGCGCGTGCTGCTGAAGATCGTCGGGCCGCTGGCGTTCCGGCGGCTGATTCCGCCGCTCGGCAACCAGTGCATCGTGAGCCTGAAGGACACGTCGCTGTTCATCGTGATCGGCGTGGGCGAACTGACGCGCAAGGGGCAGGAAATCATCGCGGGCAATTTCCAGGCGGTCGAGATCTGGAGTGCGGTGGCCGTCATCTATCTGATACTGACCGGCGCGATGACGCTGACGCTGCGGATCGTCGAGAAGAGGATGCGTATCTTATGAGCATGATCGAATTCCAGAACGTGTCGAAGAGCTTCGGCCACGTGCCGGTGCTGAAGAACATCGACCTGAAGATCGACGCGGGCGAGGTGGTCGTCGTGGTCGGCCCGTCGGGTTCGGGCAAGTCGACGATGCTGCGCTGTATCAACGCGCTCGAGAAAATCACCGGCGGCGAGCTGCTGGTCGACGGCCAGAGCGTGCGCGGCAACGCGACGACGATCCGCAACATCCGGCTCGAAGCCGGCATGGTGTTCCAGCAGTTCAACCTGTTCCCGCAAATGACCGCCCTCGAGAACGTGATGTTCGGGCCGATGCAGGTGCGAGGCGCGTCGCGCGCCGACGCGCGTGACCAGGCGATGGCGCTGCTCGACAAGGTCGGCCTCGAATCGCGCGCGAATCATTACCCGTCGGAGCTGTCGGGCGGCCAGCAGCAGCGCGTCGCGATCGCGCGTGCGCTCGCGATCCGGCCGCGGCTGATGCTGTTCGACGAGCCGACGTCGGCGCTCGATCCGGAACTGCGCCATGAAGTGCTGAAAGTAATGCAGGATCTCGCGACCGAAGGGATGACGATGATCGTCGTCACGCACGAGATCGGCTTCGCGAAGCGGGTCGGCACGCGGCTGCTGTTCATGGATCAGGGCGGCATTGCCGAGGACGGCCATCCGGTCGACCTGATCGACCGGCCGCCGACGCCGCGCCTGAAGGAATTCCTGAAACACGTATCCTGAACGGAACCGAACCCGCCGACATGCCGCTTTCCCTTTCCCCCGTCATCGCCGGCACGCCGTTCGACATCGGCGTGCGCCTGGGCGAGCTTGCCCGCCCGGTATTCGACGCGTACATGCAGCAGAGCAGCGCATGGGAGGCCGTGCGCCGCTGGCGCGGTCATCCGTTCGTCGCGGTGCTGCGGCAGGCCGCGCTTGCCGCGTATCCCGATCTCGTCGCGGAGCTCGACGGCATCGCGGCGGGCATCGGCTGGCCGGCCGAGGACATCTTCCTGTGGAACTGCCGCGGCGAGCTGATCCACAACGCGCCGGACGGCTGCACGACGCTCGCCGCTCGCGAGGCGAACGGCACGCGCTGGATCGCGCACAACGAGGACGGCGATCCGTACCTGCGCGAGCGCTGCCTGCTCGTCGACGTGCAGCCGGTGGGCAAGCCGGGTTTCATCAGTTTCTACTACCCGGGATCGCTGCCGGGCCATACCTTTGCCGCGAACCGCGCGGGCATCGCGCAGGCGATCAACAACCTGCGAATCCGCACGCCGGCGCCGGGCGTGCCGCGCATGATCCTCGCGCGCGCCGTGCTCGACGCGACGTCGCTCGACGCAGCCGCCGACGTGCTGCGATCGCATGCGCGCGCGAGCGGCTTTCATCACACGCTCGGGGCGACCGGCGATGCGCGCTTGCTGAGCATCGAGGCGAGCGTCGCACGCTGCTCGATCGTCGACGTCGCGCGGCTGGCCGGCCATGCGAACCATCTCGTGCATCCCGGCTGCGACGCGGAAGCGCAGATCGTCACGCAGTCGTCGGCCGACCGCCAGCGCCGCGTCGATACGCTGACGCCGGGCATCGATACGATCGACGCAGCCGCGCTGCTGAGCGTGCTCGGCGATCGCGCGCCGGAAGGGCTGCCGATCTACCGCGACGATCCGGCCGATCCCGACGACGAGAACACGCTGGCGACCGCGGTGTTCGAGATTCATGACACCGCGATCGACTTCACTGTCCATCAACACGGCACGCAGCGCTTCGCGACGCGTATCGTGCCGTCCGGACGCGCACACCGCGCATCCTGATCCATGAGGCCACGCATGACGACCGTTTTCCATCGCGCCCCGCGCGCCACCTTGCCCGTTGCCGTCGCAGGCGACGGCATCGAGATCATCGATTCGACCGGCAAACGCTATATCGATGCGTGCGGTGGCGCGGCCGTATCGTGTCTCGGGCACAGCAACCAGCGCGTGATCGACGCGATCAAGCGACAGGCGCAGCAATTGCCTTACGCGCATACGTCGTTCTTCACGACCGACGTGGCCGAGGCACTGGCAGACCGGCTCGTCGACGCCGCGCCGGCCGGGCTCGACCACGTGTACTTCGTGTCGGGCGGCTCGGAGGCGATCGAGGCCGCGCTGAAGCTCGCGCGCCAGTATTTCGTCGAGAAGGGCGAGCCGCAGCGCCGTCATTTCATCGCCCGGCGCCAGAGTTATCACGGCAACACGCTCGGCGCGCTCGCGATCGGCGGCAATGCCTGGCGGCGCGAGCCGTTCCTGCCGCTGCTGATCGAAGCGCACCACGTGAGCCCGTGCTATGCGTACCGCGACCAGCAGGCGGGGGAAACCGACGAAGCGTACGCGCAGCGCCTCGCGGACGAGCTCGAACGGAAGATCGTCGAACTCGGCGCGGAAAACGTCGCGGCGTTCGTCGCGGAAACGGTAGTGGGCGCGACGGCCGGCGCGGTGCCGCCGGTGCGCACGTACCTGAAGAAGATTCGCGCGGTGTGCGACAAGTACGGTGTGCTGCTGATTCTCGACGAGATCATGTCGGGGATGGGGCGCACGGGCTATCTGTATGCATGCGACGAAGACGACGTCGCGCCCGATCTGCTGACGATCGCGAAAGGGCTCGGTGCGGGCTACCAGCCGATCGGTGCGACGCTGGTGAGCGACCGTATCTATCGAACGATCGTCGACGGCTCGGGCTTCTTCCAGCACGGTCACACCTACCTCGGCCACGCGACCGCCTGCGCGGCCGCGCTCGAAGTGCAGCGCGTGATCGCCGAAGACAAGCTGCTTGACAACGTGAAGGCGCGCGGCGAGCAACTGCGTGCGTCGTTGCGCGAGCATTACGGCACGCATCCGCATGTCGGCGACGTGCGCGGCCGCGGGCTGTTCGTCGGCGTCGAGCTCGTGCGCGATCGCGACACCAAGGCGACCTTCGACCCCGCGTTGAAGCTGCATGCGGCGGTCAAGCGCGAAGCGATGCAGCGGGGGTTGATGGTGTATCCGATGGGTGGCACGATCGACGGCGTGCACGGCGACCACATCCTGGTCGCGCCGCCGTTCGTGTGCACCGCGCAGCAGATCGACACGATCGTCGAGCGGCTGTCCGGCGCGATCGGCGCGGCGCTCGCGTCGGCCGGCGCATGAACCCCGATCTCATCGAATCCTCACCATGACAGACAGACTGCCTCCCTTCGACCCCGCATCGGCCACCGACGAACAGAAGGCCGTGCTCGCCGACATCCTCAGCGGCCCGCGCGGCAACCTGAACGGGCCGTTCCTCGGCTGGATCGCGAGCCCCGAGCTGGCCCAGCACGCGCAGAAGCTCGGCGCGTTCTGCCGCTATCGCACGGGGCTGCCGCTGCGCCTGTCGGAGCTCGCGATTCTCGTGACGGCCGCGCGCTGGCGCTCGCAGGCCGAGTGGCACATCCATCATCCGATCGCGCTCGAGGCCGGCGTGCCGGCCGCAACGGCCGACGCGATCCGCCGCGGCGTCGCGCCCGTATTCGAATCGGACGACGATGCGCTGATCCATGCGTTCGCCACCGAGCTGTACGACACGCGCCGCGTGAGCGATGCGACGTTCGCGCGTGCACAGGCGCGCTTCGGCCACGAGACCGTCGTGAATCTCGTCGCGCTGCTCGGCTATTACGCGCTCGTGGCGATGACGCTCAACACGTTCGATATGCGCGCAGACGGACAAACTGATTTGCCGTTTCCGGAATAATCGCTGCCGGCGCGTGCGTCGGTAGCCTGTCGCGCATGCATGCAGATTGCTCGAAAAGCCCGTATATACGGGCTTTTCGGCGTTTTGGCACGGATCGATTGGCCATCTCGTCCGTTGCGAGACCCACACATGCGATCTCACCGTCAGAGCAAGAAATTTTCCCCGTCTCTAGAATTTCTTCAAAAGAGCTATGGGGGAAATATCGATGCGCTGGGTCCTGTTGATCGTGTTCATTGCGTGTGTCGTGTACACGCATCGGCGCGGCAAGGTTCGGCACCGGTTGTTCAGGCAACTCTCCGACCACTCGACCTTTACCGCACCGCTGAACTGCTTTTCGTATGCGTTCTCGTCGGTGCCGACCACGCCGTTTCTCGACACGGAGCACTTTCCGGAGCTCGCGGAGCTGCAGCGCGAATGGCGCACGTTCCGCCGCGAAGCGCTCGCGTTGCGCGATGCGAGCCGGATCAAGGCGTCGGGCGAGTACAACGACATCGGCTTCAATTCGTTCTTTCGCCACGGCTGGAAGCGTTTCTACCTGAAGTGGTACGACGCGCCGCATCCGTCCGCGCAGGCGTTGTGTCCGCGCTCGGTCGAGATCCTGTCGCGGATTCCGTCGATCAAGGCGGCGATGTTCGCGCAGTTGCCGCCGGGCGGGACGCTCGGGCTGCATCGCGATCCGTATGCGGGCTCGTTGCGCTACCACCTCGGGCTCGACACGCCGAACGACGACGCGTGCCGGATCGTCGTCGACGGCGAGTCGTACACATGGCGCGACGGCGAGGCCGTGATGTTCGACGAGACGTACCTGCACTGGGCCGAAAACCGCACCGCCCACGATCGCGTGATCCTGTTCTGCGACATCGATCGCCCGATGAAATATCGCTGGGCGCAGCGCGTCAACGATGCGTTCGGACAACTGCTGATGCGCGCGGCCGCGTCGCCGAACGAAACGGGCGATCGCACGGGCGGGCTCAATCGTGCGTTCCGGTACCTGTATGCGATTCGCCGCGCGGGCAAGCGCTTGAAGGCGTGGAATCGCACCGTGTACTACATCGTCAAGTGGCTGCTGTTCGGCGGGATCGCGGTCGCGATCTTCTGCATCTGACGGGCGCGCGCGGGCGGTTTTTTCCGTCTGACGATAGTGCGGCGCGGCGCCGATGGCCGTGCGCTGTCATCAATGCAACCAAATGTATTCGTACGAGATCAACGCGCATTGGCCGCGTATGATGGCTTGTTCACATCGATATGTCGGTGAGCAAGCATGACGAGTACCCGTAAAACCATGATGATCGCCGGCGGGCTGCTGGTAGCCGCGGCCGGCACCGCGTACGTGATGCTGCTGCGCGCGGACCACCGTGCGATCGAAGACGCCGGCATCGGCGATTCGGCCGCGCCTGTTGCTGCGGCGCCCGCAGGCAACGATCACGCAGTGCAGGGCGCGATCGCGCCGCCGGCACCGGCCGCCGCGACGGCGCCGAAGCAGGCGGCTGCCGCGCCGCCTCCCGCACCAACCACATCCACGCCCGCGCCGGCCGCAACCGCGCGCGTCGACGCCGCGCCTGCACCGGTGCCGGTCGTCAGCGACAAGCCGCAACCGGTGACGAAACCGGCCGCACCACCGCCGAAGGTCAACGTCGTGACGGTGAACCCGGAGGATTCGACCCCTCCGGCGCCGGCCGCGGCTCCGGCCCAGACTGCGGCCGTTCAACGCGCCCAATCGGTCCAACCCGCTCAGTCGGCTGCGCCAGCGCAGGCCACGCAACGCGCACAGGTCACGCAACGCGCGCCGCGCAAGCGCGACGGCCTCGAACGCCACGCCGCCGCTGCCGCGCCGCCGGCCGCGATGAAATCCGAAACGCCGGAGACGGCCGCGCTCGTCAGGGAATCGGCGAAGCTCGACCCGTCGTTGCCGCCGCCGTCGATGTCGTCGATCTCTTCGATGCCGGCGAGCACCGGTTCGTACCGGCAGGGCGGTTCGTCGTCCGGCGCGAATCCGGTGGCGGCCGCGATGACCGAGCAACTGGTCAGGCAGTCGAGCAGTTTCAAGTCGACGGCGCCCGTGCCGGCGGACGGCGGCACGACCACGACCAAGTAACCGCGAATGTATTCGGCATAAAAAGGGCCCCGCACGCCGACCAAAGCATGCGGGGCCAAGAGAGACAAACTATGATGCCGGTGCGTTGACGTCCGTCAGGCGGCGACCGCTTCTTCGGCCTGCGGCTGCGCAGTGGCCGCAGGCGCCGCCACGTCCTGCCGGATCAGGTAATCGAACGCGCCGAGCGACGCCTTCGCCCCTTCGCCGACCGCGATCACGATCTGCTTGAACGGCACCGTCGTCACGTCGCCGGCCGCGAACACGCCCGGCACCGACGTTGCGCCGCGTGCATCGACGACGATCTCGCCGTGCTTCGACAGTTCGACCGTGCCTTTCAGCCATTCGGTGTTCGGCACGAGGCCGATCTGCACGAACACGCCTTCGAGGTCGACGCGCTTCGTTTCACCGGAACGCAAATCCTTGTAGACGAGCCCGTTCAGCTTGCTGCCGTCGCCGGTCAGTTCGGTCGTCTGCGCCTGCGTGACGATCGTCACGTTCGGCAGGCTGCGCAGCTTGCGTTGCAGCACTTCGTCCGCACGCAGTTGCGCGCCGTATTCGATCAGCGTGACTTCCTTCACGATGCCGGCGAGGTCGATCGCGGCCTCGACGCCCGAGTTGCCGCCGCCGACCACCGCGACACGCTTGCCCTTGAACAGCGGGCCGTCGCAGTGCGGGCAGTACGCGACCCCGCGGTTACGGTATTCGCGCTCGCCCGGCACGTTGATTTCGCGCCAGCGTGCGCCGGTCGCGAGGACGATCGTCTTCGCCTTCAGCACCGCGCCGTTCGCGAGGCGGATCTGATGCACGTCGCCCGGAATCAGCGCGTCGGCGCGCTGCACGTCCATGATGTCGACGTCGTACTGCTTCACGTGCTGTTCGAGTGCGGTCGCGAACTTCGGCCCTTCGGTTTCCTGAACCGACACGAAGTTCTCGATCGCCATCGTGTCCAGCACCTGGCCGCCGAAGCGCTCGGCCACGACACCCGTCGCGATGCCCTTGCGTGCCGAGTAGATCGCGGCAGCCGCGCCCGCCGGGCCGCCGCCGACGATCAGCGTGTCGAACACCGGCTTGTTTTCGAGCGACTTCGCCGCGCGTTCGCCGGCGCCCGTATCGAGCTTCGCGAGGATTTCCTTCACGCTGCTGCGGCCCTGGCCGAACGATGCACCGTTCAGGAACATCGTCGGCACGGCCATGATCTGGCGCGACTCGACTTCATCCTGGAACAGCGCGCCGTCGATCGCGACGTGGCGAATGCGCGGGTTGATCAGCGACATCACGTTCAGCGCCTGCACGACTTCCGGGCAGTTCTGGCACGACAGCGAGAAAAACGTTTCGAATGCGTAGTCGCCGTCGAGCGCGCGGATCTGTTCGATCACGTCGTCGTCGAGCTTGATCGGATGGCCGCCCGTCTGCAGCAGTGCGAGCACGAGCGACGTGAATTCATGGCCCATCGGGATGCCGGCGAAGCGGATGCCCGCCGGCTTGCCGGGCTCGCCGATCGAGAACGACGGCTTGCGCTCGGCGTCGTCGCGGCGTTCGGTTACGGTCACGCGATCCGTCAGCGACGCAATCTCGTTCAGCAGTGCCAGCAGTTCCTGCGATTTCGCGCTGTCGTCGAGCGAGGCGACGAGTTCGATCGGGCGCGTGATCTTTTCGAGGTACGCTTTGAGTTGGTTCTTGAGATTGGCGTCGAGCATGGCGTTTCGGATTCCGTATTGATAATGCTGGTCGGGCACGTCGTGCCGGAGGAGGGCGCGGGCCGCGCGAGGCGTGGCCCGCCGTCGCGCGCCTCGGGCGAGGCGCGCGGAGCGATCGTCAGATCTTGCCGATCAGGTCGAGCGACGGGGTCAGCGTTTCCGCACCCGGCGTCCACTTAGCCGGGCACACTTCACCCGGGTGCGCGGCGATGTATTGCGCGGCCTGGACCTTGCGCAGCAGTTCGCCTGCGTCGCGGCCGATACCGTTGTCGTGGATTTCGCACAGCTTGATCTCGCCTTCCGGGTTGATCACGAACGTACCGCGCAGCGCCATCCCTTCTTCCTCGATCAGCACGTCGAAGTTGCGCGACAGCGTGAGCGTCGGGTCGCCGACCAGCGGGTACTTGATCTTGGCGATCGTGTCCGACGTGTCGTGCCATGCCTTGTGCGTGAAGTGCGTGTCGGTCGACACGCCGTAGATTTCGACACCCAGCTTCTGGAATTCCGCGTAACGGTCGGCGAGGTCGCCCAGTTCCGTCGGGCAGACGAACGTGAAGTCGGCCGGGTAGAACACGACGACGGACCACTTGCCCTTGAAGTTCTCTTCCGACACGGGCACGAATTCGCCGTTGTGGTAAGCGGTTGCCTTGAACGGCTTGATTTGGGTGTTGATGATCGGCATCTGGACAATTCCTTTTCGTCAGTGGTGAGTGGAGTGTTGCCAGTATCCGGGTTCACCCTGAGCTTGTGAAATTGCTTGTTTCAATCCGAGGCATCGGGATTTTCTATCTGCTTCCGGCCCTTGATTGGGTGGGGGCGGGGAGGTTTTGACGCGTTGACACGGCTGGGCGCGCGCTCGGCATGAGCGCAAATGGGGGGCGTGCGGCGAGCATCCCGCGTGTTCCAGTTGCAGGAGGAGAGGCTGGTGCGCGTGGACCGAGGCGTGACGGGGGAGGGCACGCGTTCGCGCACGCCGGCTTAGATCTGATATGGCACGCGAACGCCGGGCTCGGAGGCGGGAAAGTCCTTCGTGTTGCGCGATACGAGCAACAGCCCGTTCACTTGTGCTGACGCCCACACGATTGCGTCGGGCAGACGTATGCGGCGTTCCTTGCGAATCGTCACGGCGCGATTCGCCACCGTGCTGTCGAGCGCGATGACATTGAACGACGAGAGCCATGCACGGATGGGGGCCTCGTCACTTGCGGACGCCCCGACGAGGACTTCCATCCACGAGATCATGCTGATTGCGCGATAGTCGTAGCGGCCTAGCTCCGCACGCGCGGATTCCACGCCGCCCAGATAATCGATCAGGATGTTGGTGTCGAAAAGGGCTTTTACCATTCCGAGCGCAATTCCTCTTGATAGGCGAGCCCGTCGACCGTGCGATCTTTCCATAGACCGAAGACGTCGTCGGCAAGCCGGTGCTTGTTCAGGGCAATGTAGGCGTCGATCGCGTCACGAATGATGGCGGCGCGGGGACGGTGTTGAGTCTCGACGATGACGGCCAACTCGTCGAGTTGGCCATCCGACAGATCGACCAGAATCCGGCTCATGGCAACCTCCGATATATGATATGCATATCATATATGCCGCCTTGAAAGCATGCAAGGCTCTTGGGTAGGTCGACGCGGCAAGGTGCCCCGCTCAAATCCCCGCCATCTCCCGCAACCATTCCGCCAGCCGCCGCGCCCCGTCCGGCATGTCCGCGTCCTCGCGCGTGCACAGGTAGTAATCACGCCCGTCGTCCAGCGCGTGATCGGACAGTTGCACCAGCTCGCCGTTCGCCAGTTCGCGCTGGACCAGCGGCGCGCGCAGCAGCGCGGCGCCGAGATCGGCGCGGGCGGCGCTCAGCGTGAGCTGGCCGTCCTCGAACATCGGCCCCACCGCGTGCGATACGTGCCGCACGCCGGCGCCCTGCAGCCAGTTGACCCACGTGCTGCGATCCTCGTCATGCACGAGCGGCGCGCGGGCGAGATCGGCCGGCGTGCGGAACGGCCCGTGACGCTTCAGGAACGACGGGCTGCACATCGGCACCATCGCGCCCGGCAGCAGCCGCTCGCAGCGGTAGCCGGGCCAGTCGCCGGTGCCGAAGCGGATCGACAGATCCGACGCATCGCTTCGGTAGTTGCGGTGATGTGCGTACAGCACCGTGACGTCGACATCGGTGTTGTCGGCCAGGAACGCATGCAGCCGCGGAATGAACCAGCCGATGCCGAGCAGCGGAATCAGGCTGACGGTGATCTGGCGCAGCGACGAACGATCGCGCACGAAGCGTGTGGCGCTGCGCAGCACCGAGAACGCCGCGCTGATCGACCGGTAGTAGTCGCGTCCCTCGTCCGTGAGCGCGAGCAGCCGGCCTTCGCGCACGGTCAGCGGCGTCTGGATGAACGCCTCGAGCAGTTGTAACTGATGGCTGACCGCCGACGGTGTGATGTCGAGTTCGCCCGCCGCCGCGGTGACCGAGCCGAGACGCGCGAATGCTTCGAACGCACGCACCGCGCGCAGCGGCGGATCGTGCGGCAACTGTTCGATATTTTTCATGTATCGAATTTTATCGAAAAATCAGAGTAAGCGACAACATAAAAATACCCTTTATTTACAGTGATGTGCGTTAATGTGTCGGGAACGGCATAAGCATCCAATAATTGGGTATTTGGGGTTTGAGTGTCGAATATTTAATATTTTTCATGTTTTTTTGATCCGACTGACCGGTCCCCGCACATGAAAATCGCTTTCTTTTCCACCCATCTCGCCTTCTCCGCGGCCGCCCTGGTCGCCACCGTTCCCGCGTTCGCGCAGTCCGCTCCGCAGACGGTCCTGATCGGTCTCGCCGCGCCGCTCACCGGCCCGTCCGCGCGGATCGGCAAGGACTTGCAGAACGGCGCGCAACTCGCGATCGACGACGCGAACGCGAAGCATCCGACCATCGGCGGCAAGCCGGTCGTCTACAAGCTCGTCGCGGCCGACGATCAGTCCGACCCGCGCACGGCCGTCGCGGTCGCGCAGCAACTCGTCGACCAGCACGTGATCGGCGTCGTCGGTCACTGGAACACGGGCTGCAGCGTGCCGGCGTCGCGCGTGTACCGCGATGCGGGCATTCCACAGATCGCGCCGGCCTCCACCGGTCATCAATACACGCAGCAGGGCTACGCGACGGCGTTCCGCATCATGGGTCACGACGATGCAGGTGGACACTTCACCGGTGCGTACGCGGTGAAGACGCTGAAGGCGAGGCGCATCGCGGTGCTCGACGATCGCACGTCGTTCGGCGCGGGGCTGGCCGACCAGTTCATCAAGGGCGTGCAGGCGAACGGCGGCACGATCGTCGATCGTCAGTACGTGAACGACAAGACGACCGACTTCAGCGGCGTGCTGACCGCGATCAAGGGCAAGCGCGCGGATCTCGTGTTCTTCGGCGGCCTCGACGCGCAGGCCGCGCCGATCGCGCGCCGGATGCGCCAGCTCGGCGTGAACGCGCCGCTGCTCGGTGCGGGCGGCTTCGTGAGTCAGACCTTTCTGTCGCTCGCCGGCAAGGACGGCGACGGCGTGACGGCGCTCGAACCGGGCCTGCCGCTCGACCGGATGCCGGGCGGCAACGCGTTCGACACGCAATACCAGGCACGCTTTCACGCGCCGATCGAACTGCATGCGCCGTTCGCGTACGACGCGGCCGCCACGCTGATCGCGGCCGCGCAGAAGGCCGGCACGACCCAGCCGGCGAAGCTGGTCGCGGCCGTTCGTGCGATCGTGCGGCCCGGCGTGACCGGGCGCATCGCGTTCGACGCCGAAGGCAACCTGAAGGACCCGGCCTTCACGATCTACCAGGTGCGCGGCGGCAAGTGGGCCGTCGTCGACGTGCTCGGCGGCTCGCGCACCGCGGCCAAGTAACGACAAAACGACAAAACGACAAAAAAACCAGGACGATCCCCATGACAGAAGCGCACCCGACATCCGCCGCCGCACCCGAGGACACACGCCTCGGGATCCTCGCGCGGCGCCGCATCGAAGCGGAAATCATCAAGCCGATCTACGAGATCATGAAGCGCGAGTTCGGCGCCGAGCGCGCGCAGGCCGTGATCGCGGAGGCCGTGCGCGGCGCGGCCGTCGACGCGGGCCGGACGTTCGCCGCGCAGGAGCCGGACGGCACGAGCGTGAAGTCGTTCATCGCGCTGCAGGTGCTGTGGGAGAAGGACGATGCGCTCGACGTCGAGGTGCGGCGCGCGGACGACGCGCACTACGACTACGACGTGCATCGCTGCAGCTATGCGGAGATGTATCACGCGATGGGGCTCGGCGAGATCGGCCACCTGCTGAGCTGCGCGCGCGACAGCTATTTCATTCAGGGCTATGCGCCGGACATCGCGCTCACGCGCACCAGCACGATCATGCAGGGCGGCAAGCGCTGCGATTTTCGCTATGCGCTGCAACGCGCGCCGGAGAACGGCGATGCGTAACGATGCCGATACCGCGCGCATGCCGCGCGTCGACGGCGACCGCCTGTGGGCGTCGCTCGAACGGATGGCGCAGATCGGCGCGACGCCGAAGGGCGGCGTGTGCCGCCTCGCGCTGACCGATCTCGACCGCGAGTCGCGTGACCTGTTCGTGCGGTGGGCGCGCGACGCCGGCTGTACGGTGCGCGTCGACCGGATGGGCAACGTGTTCGCGCGCCGCGCAGGCCGCAATCCGGACGCCGCACCGGTGATGACGGGCTCGCACGCCGATTCGCAGCCCACCGGTGGCCGCTACGACGGCATTTACGGCGTGCTCGGCGGGCTCGAAGTCGTGCGCGCGCTGAACGACGCGGGCATCGAGACCGAGCGCCCGGTCGACGTCGTGATCTGGACCAACGAGGAAGGCTCGCGCTTCGCGCCGGCGATGGTGTCGGCCGGCGTGTTCTCGGGCGTCTATACGCTCGAATACGGGTTGTCGCGCAGCGACGGCACGGGCCGGACGATCGGCGAGGAGCTCGAACGGATCGGCTACGCAGGCGCGGAGCCGGTTGGCGGCTATCCGGTGCACGCGGCGTACGAACTGCATATCGAGCAGGGCGCGATTCTGGAACGGGCCGGCAAGACGATCGGCGTCGTGACGGCCGGGCAGGGGCAGCGCTGGTACGAGGTGACGCTCACCGGGGTCGACGCGCACGCCGGTACGACGCCGATGGCGTTCCGTCGCGACGCGCTGGTTGGCGCGGCACGGATGATCTCGTTCATCGAAGTGCTCGGCCGCCGCTACGCACCGGATGCGCGCGCGACGGTCGGGATGATCGAGGCGCGGCCGAATTCGCGTAACACGGTGCCGGGCGGCTGCTTCTTCACGGTGGAATTCCGTCACCCCGACGATGCGGTCCTCGATGAACTGGACGCGGCGCTACGCGCGGAACTCGCGCGCCTGGCCGACGAAACCGGCCTCGGCGCGCGGATCGAGCAGATCTTCACGTATGCGCCGGTGCCGTTCGCGCCACGCTGCATCGACACGGTGCGTGACGCGGCGCGCTCGCTCGGACTGTCGCACATGGACATCGTGTCCGGCGCGGGCCATGACGCGTGCTATGTCGCGCGTGTCGCGCCGACCGGCATGATCTTCGTGCCGTGCGTCGACGGGCTGAGCCACAACGAGGCCGAAGCGATTACGCCGGAATGGGCGACGGCGGGCGCCGACGTGCTGTTGCGCGCGGTGTTGCAGAGCGCGCAGGAAGCGTAAGCGCGCCGGGTGCGGCCGGATGGATGGCGCGCGTTATTTTGCCGTCTTGCGCCGCGCCATGTACGCGAGATACGCGACGATCTGGTCGAGTTCGCGATCGCTCAGTTGATCGGGCGGAAACGCCGGCATGCTGCGGCCCGGCCAGTCGCGTACCGACGCCGGATTGCGGATGTAGCGGCGCAGCGCGGCGGGCTGGAAGTAGTCGACCGGGTTCATCGGCGTGTTCAGGTCGGGGCCGGCGTGGCTGCTGCCCGCGCCGTCGACGCGGTGACACGCGAGACATTGCGTGACGAACAGGCGCTGGCCCGCGCGGGCCGGGTCGTTCGCGGGCAACGCGGTGTCGACCGCGAGCGACGGCCAGCGCGCGAGCGGTGACGATTCGATCGTGATGCGCACGATCTGGTACGGCCACTGCTCGCCGCGCACCGACGACGCGTCCGGCCCGAGCCAGACGAGATAGAACGGCCCCGCGCTGACCTGCTTGCCGGGCAGCTTCGGCCATGGATGGGCCGGGTCCTCGATCGCGAGCCACGGGATCGCGCCGGCCGGCGCGCGGCGGCGCACGAGCTCGAGCGGCAGTTGCGCGGCGAAACCGTCGGCCGCGCGCGTTTCGAGCACGCCGTCGGCCGGCAGCGGCGTGTCGCCGAGCAGCGCGGCGAACGGCACCGCGCGGAACGTCATCGGCCGCCCGTAGGCGATATCGCGCGGCACGTGGATGGCGGCCGCATCGGCGCGCGCGAGCAACGTCTGGCGGGTGAGGGCACGCGTCGTGCCGTCGGTGTCGAGTTCGAGCGTGGACTGGGCCGACGCGCGTTGCCCGAGCAGGCAAACCGTCAGCAGCACGAGCGAAAACCACTGGCGCTTCAGCATTCGTTCTCCGGGAAGGGGCGTTCCGGCGGCGGCAGGAGGCGGGACGCCGCGGCCGATGGAAGGAATCGGGCGACAGTCTAGCCGGTACGGGCGGCGCTGGCGAATTCGGCAGAGGAAAGGCGCGGCAGTTGGGGTCGGGCAGGCCCACGACGGCATGCCCGACTACCGGGCGACCGAGTGGGCGAGGTGTCGTCTGTCGCGGCGTGGTTCGGACGGCGGAAAGACGACGGGCACGGGGAGACACGCGGCCAGTCCGCGTTCACGACGACAGTGCGTTACCGGAGCGCCGTCAATGACTCGAACACGACACTTCGTTCTTCGGCATCGGCGTGTCCTGCTTCGGATCGAAATCGGCTTCGCGCAGCCCCGACGGCGTCAGCGACACGAAATGCATCGCCGTGCCGCGCGCCGGGAAGCCGGCGATGCCGGTCGAGCCCCACGGAATCGGCGAGCGCTGCACGCCGCTTACCTTCATGTCCGCCGGCGTGAGCGCGAGCGTCAGCAGCCGCCCGTCGCGGGTCGGCACATACGCGTGCGTGCCGACGACGCCGAGGCCCGATTCGCGCACCGACGCGGGCAGGCAATCGAGCGTCGCCGTGCGGCGGCCGTCCGGCGCAATCAGCATCGCGACGCCGCGCTCGTCCGCGGTCGTCGTGACGACGATGAAACGGTCGATCTCCGGCACATAGGCGGCTGAATACACGTAGTACTGGATCGCATCGTTCAGCGATCCGAGTTTGTCCAGTTTCGCGGTGACCGGGTCGAACATCGCGTATTCGAGCGTCGCGTCCGTGCTGCCGTCGATGAATTTCTGCCACACGAGCAGCGCGTTGCGCGGCGAGCCCGCGATCACGGGCCACCACTCGCGGCGGCGCGGCGCGACCGCGACATGGTTCAGCACGCGCCCGGCCGCGTCGTAGGTTTTCAGGTAGACGCCGTTGCCGCTGCCGAGGTTGTCGACCCCGCCGCCGTTGACCCAGTCCGCGGAATAGAACACGACGAAGCGGTCGGCGACCGTCGCGACGTGACCCGAGTGGCCGCCCGATTCGACGTCGTTCGGGTAGGGCTTGATCGGTTTCAGGTCGCGGCGGTAGACGCCGTAGCGCTGGCTGACTTCCTGCGACGTATTCCAGCCATCCTCGAACGTGACGAAGATGTCGCCGTGCGCGTTCTGCGCGATCGAGACGGGCTCCTGCGCCTCGGGGCGGCTGATGAACGTGCGCACGCGCAGCACGCGCGGCTCGCCGGGCGCCCATTCGCCGACGTACACGTCATGCGGCCAGCTACCGCCGCGCCGCGCGCCGCGCGGCACGACACCCGAGCTGCTGAAGAACACCCAGCGTTTGCCGTCACCGGCGTCGGCCACGCCGATGCCGTGCATGAAGCGCCGCGGGTCGCCGGTGTCCTGCGGCGCCGGGGTGCTCGGCACGGTGACCGTATGCACGACCGGCGCGCCGGCAAAGGCAGGCGGCGACGCCGTGCCGATGCCGCCCGCGCCGCAGAGGGCAGCCATGGCCAGCCGCATGACCGCCTGTACCGGGCGCGTTCGTCGCGTCATTCGACGGTCACCGATTTCGCGAGGTTGCGCGGCTTGTCGACGTCCGCGCCGCGTGCGCAGCCGACGTGATACGCGAGCAGTTGCAGCGGAATCACGTTGACGATCGGCGACAGCAGGTCGCCCGATTCGCGCACGCGGATCAGGTGCGTGTCGCGGTCGGCGTCGATCTCGAGCTGATTGCCGGCCAGCACGTAAAGCCGCCCGCCGCGCGCACGCACCTCGGCCATGTTGGACTTCAGCTTCTGGAACAGGCGGTCGTCCGGCGCGATCGTGACGACCGGCATCGCGCTCGTGACGAGCGCGAGCGGCCCGTGCTTCAGTTCGCCGGCCGCATAGCCTTCCGCATGGATGTACGACACCTCCTTCAACTTCAGCGCGCCTTCCAGCGCGATCGGGAAATGGATGCCGCGCCCGAGGAACAGCGCGTTCTCGGTGCGGGCGAACTTCGTGGCCCAGCCCATGATCTGCGTTTCCAGCGCGAGCGCGTGGCTGATGCGATCGGGCAGCGCGCGTAATTGCTTCAGGTGCGTCGCGACTTGTGCCGCATCGAGCCGGCCGCGCAGTTGCGCGAGCGTCAGCGTCAGCACGAACAGCGCGACGAGCTGCGTGGTGAACGCCTTGGTCGACGCGACACCGAGTTCGGCGCCGGCCCGCGTGAGGAACCGCAGCGGCGCGTTGCGCGCGATCGTGCTGGTCGCGACGTTGCAGATCGCCATCGACAGGTCCTGGCCCATCGCACGCGCCTGCTCGATCGCGCCGATGGTGTCGGCCGTTTCACCCGACTGCGAGATACCGACGACGAGCGTGCGCGGATCGGCCACCGTGTCGCGGTAGCGGTATTCGCTGGCGATCTCGACCTGCGCCGGCACGCCCGCGATGCTTTCGAGCCAGTACTTCGCGGTCAGGCCCGCGTAGTAGCTGGTGCCGCAGCCGAGCAGCAGCACGCTTCTCACCCGCGACAGCAGCGCGCGCGTACCTTCCGTCGCGTCGAACAGCGCCGGCGAGATCGCGTCGATGCCGTCGAGCGTGCTGTCGATCGCCTTCGGCTGCTCGAAGATTTCCTTCTGCATGAAGTGCTGGTACGGGCCGAGCGCGGCGTCGTCCGCGCGCGCCTTCACTTCGCACAACGGGCGCCGCGCTTCCTGCCCGCCCGCATCGACCACGGCGATGCGCTCCGGCGTGATCAGCGCGACGTCGCCGTCCTCCAGGTACACGAAGCGGTCGGTCAGGTCGCCGAGCGCCGCGCAGTCGGACGCCAGGTAGTTCTGCTCGGCGCCGATGCCGATCACGAGCGGCGAGCCGGCGCGCGCGGCGACGAGGCGCTGCGGCTCGCGCGCACTGAGCACCGCGATCGCGTACGCACCGTGCAGCCGCTTGACGGCGCGTACGACCGCGTCGAACAGGTCGTCGCGATAGAGGCTGTGGATCAGGTGCGCGATGACTTCGGTATCGGTCTGCCCGCGGAACGTATAGCCGCGTTGCTTCAGTTCGGCGCGCAGCGTGTCGTGGTTCTCGATGATCCCGTTGTGCACGACCGCGATCGTGTCGCCCGACATGATCGGGTGCGCGTTCATTTCCGATGGCGCGCCGTGCGTCGCCCAGCGCGTATGCGCGATGCAGGTCTGCGCTTCGAGGCCGAGCGTCAGCACGCGGTCCTGCAAGTCGGTCACGCGTCTCAACGTGCGTTCGCTGCGCAGGCGGCCGTCGCCCTGCACGGCGATGCCGCACGAATCGTAGCCGCGATATTCGAGCCGGCTCAGCGCGTTGACCAGTTGCGGCACTTGATTGTTCCGGCCGCTTGCTCCGACGATTCCGCACATGATTCACCTCGTCTCCAGGAAGTTGTCGACTGGCGCGTGTCGCGCGCCAGCACGGTGTCGAAAGCGGTGCCACGTCGCGCGGCAGGCGTCGCGCCCGGCGCGGCACGTTTCCGGCGATTCATTCGCGCGGTTGTGGCTCGGCATGCGCGATCCACTCGATGCCGGAAATCGACCCGTTCGCATCGTGCGACGCGACGAGAATGCGCGTCGTGCGTCGCGCGCCGCGCCGGCGCTCGCTCGCGAACGCGGTCGGCGGTACCGAGCGCACCTTCACGCTGGCCGAGCGCCGCAGCATCTTCGACACCCGCAACCGGTACGCGAGCGGATGCACGACGCGCCCCGCGATCAGCCACATGACGATCGTGCCGGCGATCAGCGCGATGCTCGTCACGTAGAACACGATCTGTTCGATCGGCATCTCGGCCTCGTTGAACGGCAGCAGGTAACGGTACGTATAGATGCAGATCGAGGCCCATACGCCCCCGACCAGCGCAGGCCGCACGAGACGGAACCACGCGACGAGCACGGGCCCGACGATGTTGCCGCGTTCGGCGATCATGTCGCGCGGTGCGCGCAGGGAAAGGTCAATAATCGGCGCGTTCTTCATGTTGAATGCCTCGGTCGGGACTGACCCAAACGGCGCGCTTGCCACGGCCCCGCAGCACGACGGCGGGCAGGGCGATGACGGTGGTGATCATGCTGATCAGCCAGAACGCGACGGGGTACCAGATGGTGTCAAGGAAGTACATCAGGAGTTTTTCGTCGTAACGACGATCGATCATGCTGCCGATGATCAGCTGCAGGATGCAGGTCGCGACCAGCAGCATCCCGTGCCAGTGCGGCACCACGGACACATGCCAGTTCGGCGGAAGCGGATAGACGACGTCGATCAACGCGAGCAGCAGGATGAACGTCATCGAGTACGCCCACGCGATGCCGATCAGGTATTCGGCGAACAGCGGCCACATCATCATCTGCGTCGGCCGCATCAGCGTGCCCGCGTACTTGAGCAGCACCTGGATGCCGCCCTTCGACCAGCGCAGCCGCTGCCGGTAGAGCCCCTTCACCGTCTCCGGCATCAGGATCCAGCTGAGCGCGTGCGGCTCGTACACGACGCGCCAGTCGCGGCATTGCAGCTTCCAGCTGATGTCGATGTCCTCGGTGAGCATGTCCGAGCTCCAGTAGCCGACGTCGGCGAGCGCCGTCTTGCGGAACATCGTGATCACGCCCGACACCGTGAAGATGCGGCCGTACACCTGTTGCGTGCGCTTGATCAGCCCGACGATCGACGAGAATTCGCCGACCTGCATGCGGCCGAGCAGCGACGTGCGCGTGCGGATGCGCGGGTTGCCGGTCACCGCGCCGACGCCCGGGTCGGTCAGGAAGTGCTCGAGCATCCAGCCGATCGCATCGTGCGCGAGCAGCGCGTCGCCGTCGATGCACAGCAGGTATTCCGCGTTCGACACGGCCGCCGCGGTCGTCAGCCCGACCGCCTTGCCTTCGTTGCGCGCGTGATGGATCACGAGCAGCCGCGGGATCTCGACGGCCAGCTCGTTGAGGATCTCGCCGGTGCGATCCTTGCTGCCGTCGTTGACCGCGATGATGTCGTAGTTCGGATACTGCATCCCGTTCAGGTGGCCGATCACGCTGCGCGCGTTCGCGGCTTCGTTGAAGCAGGGCACGACGATCGACACCTTCGGGATGCCGCTCGACGCGATCGTGCGCGTCGACAGCTCGCGGCCTTCCTCGAGCAGGAAGTAGTGCACGACGCCGCCGATCATCCACAGGTACGACATGAAGAACGGATAGTAGAAGACGAAATCCTGCAGGCGCTGGATGAGGCTATGGGAGGTCATGGTGTCTTGGTTCCCTGCGAGTGCTGCATCTGCATCAGCGCGTTGATCGAGGTGGGGTCGAGGCGCGATTTCAGCGACATCACGTCGCGCATCGCGTCGAGTTCCGGCTGGCCGTTCAGGAAGTTGTCGGGGTAGTAGCCGAAATTCACGGCGCCCTCGCTGCGCAGCCGCCGCATCTGCGCGAGCAGCGTGCCGGCCGGCACCGCCTTCTGCCCGTGCCAGTCGTATGCCTGCAGTTCGAACACGGTGCGCTGCAGCCCACGCTGCTTCGCGCGTACGGCCTTCACGAGCTGGTCCAGCCAGCCTTCCGGGTCTTTCGCCTGTTCCATGTACGGCATCGCCATCAGCGCGACGTAGTCGTAGGCGGCGAGGAAATCGTCGTAGTTCTGCGCGAACCACGCTTCCGATTCGGGCTTGAGCACCGGCATCGCGAAGATGTTGCGCGCGGTCAGCACGTCGCCGACGTTCTGGTGCGCCAGCACGATCTGCTCGAGTTGCCGGGTCATGTCGATCAGGTAGCGCGTCTTCTGGCGCGTCCAGCGTTTCATCAGGTCGGGGTTCTCGCGGATCTTGCCGATGTCGGCCGGCAACCCCCATTGCGAATAGGTGCGCAGCGCATGCCGGCCCCCATCCTCGTAGTCGTCGAGCACCGCGTCGTCGCTGAACAGGATGCCGCTGAACGACGCGTGCTTGCTGAGATCCTCGTAGATCTGCTGGATCATCAGCCGCGCATCGGGATCGAACGGACTCAGCCGGAACACGCGCGTGCCGTTCTCTCTAGCCGGCGCACCGCCGAACGCGCTCACGGCCTGGAGCGAGCGGAGCTTGTCGGGGGACGGCCGGAACGCGAGCACCGGCATCCACGCGTACACCTGTACGTTGGCGCGCGTATTGAGTTGCCACGCGGCACGCGAGAACAGGTCGGAACGCATCGGCAGGTGCCGGTTCGGGAAATACACCGCTTCGGCCACGCCCGTGCCCTTCGGGTCCGCAAACGCCTGCAGGTACACCGATTTCGGCTGCATCCGGTAGATGCGCTCGATCAGCTTGCCGAGATTCGCTTCCTGCCGTGCGGGATCGGGATCGTAGACCTGGTCGAGATCGACCTGCACGGTGCGCTCGGGCACGTCGACGTCGCCGCGGTTCGACGCCGGTTCGCGCATCGAGCGCTCGAACCCGCCGATGTCGACGTCGTACATCATCAGAATCCGTCTCAGTCGGTCGAGCGGCACGTCCGGCGTATTCGGGCCGGCATCGAGGCTGAACTGGACGTCCATGCCGAGCGACGTCGAGATCTGGCGCACGGGCTGGTTTTCCGCGCCGTACGGCCACACCATCGAGCGCGCGACGATACCGGTGCGTTCGCGGATCTGCCGCACGCACGTCTGCAGGTCGTCGTGCACGCGGGCGTGGAACTCGGCGTCGGTCTCGTAGCGTTTCTGATCTTGCAGGTAGAGATGCGACGTGGTCGCCGGCAGCTCGTTGCCTTGCGGATTCGCGACCGCGCCATGGTGGAGATTGTGGGTGTGGCAGCCGAGCTCGACGAATTCAGACTGGCCGAGCTTCTTCACCTCGTCCCACGACAGGAAGTAGTCGCGCGGCACTTGCACCTTGTCGCTGATGCGGATCGGCGTATCCGGCGGCGTGTCGATCCACGCGGTGACGAGGCCCATCACGGCCGGATACTTGAAGCGCTCGAGCAGCGGCAGCACTTTCGTGTAGTGGCTGCGGAAGCCGTCGTCGAACGTGAGCAGCACGGAGCGCGGCGGCAGCGGCTTGCCGCCGCGGCGCGACTCTTCGATCTGCTTGACCGTGATGGTGTGGTAGTTGTTGGTCTGCAGCCACGAGAAGATCGCGGTCAGCGTGCCGGTATCGACCGCGAACGGATCGATGATCGCGGTCGGCGACGAGAACGACGCCATCAGGTTGTCGCGCACGTCGTGCATGCAGATCACGCGAAACGTCTTGCCGTCGGCCGGATCGGACGGCGGCAGCAGATCGATCATCTTGGCGCCGGTCACGCCCGGGAACAGCGAACAGGCGGCAAACGTGCCGAGGCATCCGCACATGAAGGTCCGTCTGGATTGCATTCAGAGCTCCTTGCTAAAACGGCAGGTTGAGCGACAAGAAGCCGGTTTCGGAGCGTTCGCGCTGGCCGTCGTATGCGTGGCTGCTGACCTCGACGCCGTAGCTCAGCGTGATGTCGTGCTTGAACGTCCACGCGTGCTCGAGGCGCGCGCTCCACAGCGGGCTGGTGCCGAAGCCGCGCTCGTTGTACACGCCGCCCGATACCGACACGCGCTGTTGCAGCCCCGTGTCACCTTTCTTCCACAGCGTCAGCTGATGCATCACGGTCGCCGCGGCCGCGTAGTCGCGACCGGGGCTGAAGTAGGGCGCGTCCTGGCGCGTGTTGCTGTCGGTGCCGAGATTCAGCGAGACGTTGACGAGCTGGTTCGCGGACGTGTACACGCGCTGCGTGGCGGTCGCCGCGATCTCCTGGTGCAGGTTCGAATCGCTGTAGCGGCTCACGCCGTAGCTCAGCTTGACTTCGCGCCGGTCGTTCTGGCGATACACGACCTCGACGTTCGCGGAGCGGCCCCAGATGTGCGCGGCATACGCCTTCCACGGCAGCGAGTTGTCGTTGGTGTCCAGCCCGGCGCCGACCGTCCAGTAGTCGTTCAGCGCGTACGCGATCGTCCCGCGACCGCCGGTCCGGCCGTCCCCGCCCATCGAACGCGTGACCTCGCCCAGCACGGTGAGCGGCCCGTGCCGATAGTCGCCGCCGATGCCGGTGCGCGTGCGGCTGACGCTGCCGCCGTCGGTTTGCGCATGGCCGAAGAACGTATGCGAGAAGATCCGCCAGTTGTCGCCGAACGGTTGCGAATAGATGTAGCTGTCCGACGTGAAGCTGTTGTCGGCCAGTGCGCTGTTACCGTGCTCGAAGCTCAGGTCGGTCGTGAACACCGGGCTGCGGTAGGCGTTGTAGTCGCGCTTGAAGCTGCGCACGGAGCCGCTGTCCGGGAACGTGTTGCCCAGGGTCTGATCGACGGTCTTCGCGGTCGCGTAGTCGTCTGCCGTGAGCGATGCGCGGCCGAGGCCCGCGAGCATCTCGACGCTGTCCGGGTGATCGGTCAGCGATGCGCGATACATCGAGATCGCCTGGCGCGGATGCGACTGGCCCGACACGGCGTCGGCGTGCGCGGCACGGACCTCGGCGTTGAACGGCACCTCTTTCTCGAGCTGTTCGAGGGCGGCGATGCCCTGGTCGACGTGACCCGTGAAGATCAGGTACTGCGCGCGCAGCCGGTAGTAGCGCAGATAGTCGCTTTCTCCCGGACCGACGTTGGTCACCTGCTTGACCGGCGGCAGCGACTTCTCCATGTCGTCGAGCACCTGCTTCGCTTCGGGCGCGCGCGCCTGGTCGACGTACGACCAGAACAGCCCTTCGCGCAGCTCGATCGGCTGCGTGCGGGCGCCATACTGGAAGCCGCGGGTCGCGCGATCGGTCGGCGACGCGGTGGCCTGCTGCAACGCCCGCGCGTACACGGTGTTCGCCTTGGCCGGCTCGCTCAGGTACAGGTACGCATCGCCGACGGCCGCCAGCGCGTCGATCGAGATCTCCGCGTTGGACGGAATCGTCTCGAACGTCGTGACGGCCGCCTTCATGTCGCCGCGTGCGGCGAGGGCGACCACCCGGTCACCGGCGAGCGCCGTGCGGACCGGCGTGTACTCCGGCGTGGCCGGTATCCGCTTGTCGAGGTCGTCGGCGGCGCGCAGCGCGTTGTCGAGCCCGTCGAAGCGGTCCGAACTCGTCATCGAACGCGACTTGTCGCGTCCGCCGCGCACCTGCTGGCGAATCGACAGTTCTTCCAGTTGCGCGATGTCGACGGCGGAGAATGCATCGGGCCGGGCCTTCGCTTCGTCGAGCGCCTTGACCGCGCCGCCGCTGGCCGCGAGGCCGAACACGTCGTTGCGCACCGTCGCGACGTCGGCGGTGCGAAGATTCGGCGCCTGCGCATTCGGCGCCTCGACGTCGGGTCCTTGCGATCGCTGGATCGCCTCGCCGGGGAGCTGCGCGCCCGGTGACTGTGAACCCGGTTGCCGGGACGACGGCGGCTCGACGCCAGGCGGCTGGGCCGCGGGCGTGGGCGAGTTCGGCATCGGCGTGCCGGATGCCTGCGCGACGAGCGTCGGCGTAGCCGGCGGTGCGGGGGGCGCGGTTTGGGCGAGTTGTTGAGGTGCATCCGACGTTGGCACGCGTGGTGCCGGCGCATCCGGCGGCACCGTGTCGAATGCCTGCACAAGCAGCATCGGCGCATTCGGCGCGTGCGCGGCCGGCGCAGGTGCATTCGACGCGGTTGCGTCCGGCACCGGAGCACCCGGCTGCGCTGCATCCGGGTCCACGACGACGGTGGTCGGCATCGCGGGGCTCGCCTGTGCGATCTGCATCGACGCATCCGAGGCCCGTGCGATCGGCGTCGGCGCATGAGGGGGCTGCGTGCCCGAACCTTGGGCGGCCTGCGTCGACGCGCCCGTCGGCTGCAGGTCGGGCGGCAGCGCATCCGGCGCACCATGGGAGCCGGAGATTGCACTCGCGTCGCGCGGCTTCGCGTCGCCTTCGGCGGCAAGGCACGGGCCGGACGCGACGAGCAGGCACAGCAACGGCGCATGCAGGAGGACCCGCCGGTTCGGCGGAACGACGGTGGTGCATTGTTGTTGACGATTGTTAGCCACGATGTCTCCTCACTTTGAAACGATCACATCGGTTGCACGCCCGACGGCGTGCTTCGCCGGCTATCGCGTCGCCGGGCGGCGAGGCCCGGCGGCATCCGGTCGGTTCACAGGCGGTTGCGGACCGCTTGTCCGAGCAACGCGCGCGATTCGCTGTTCGTCGGATCGATGGCGAGTGCACGGCTCGCGTTCTGCTCCACACAGCTCCATTCGTCGATCCGTGCGCACCAGCGCGCCCTGGCCAGAGCGCGGGCACCTTCCACTTCGTCGTGCGTGACGCTGGTGGCCTCCATGTGCGCCGTGCCGGCGATATACGACTGAGGTTGCAGTCTCGGCCCGGGGTCGGGATGTTTTCTCGTGCGCGCCAGCGCCTGCGAACGTGACGTCCGGTGCGCATCGCCCGGACGCGTCGTGCGGCTGCCGGTCGACGCGGCGTGCGGGGCGGCCGCGAGCCGGGTCGGCGGCACGTGTGCGGGGCGCGGGTGTTGCGTGGCCGAACCTGTCGCCGCTTGCGGCGGTACGGCCGGCACGGCCGGTTCGGCCGCGGCCGACAGGGCCGGCGTGGCCGACGCCGAAGGCGTCACCGGCCCGGCCTGCGCGACCGTCGACGTCGAGCCGGCGGGCGCGACGGGCGCCTCGGTGCCGGACGCGCCGCCGGTCGCCGCCACGATGAGCTTGCGGTAGTTGCCAACGGCGGTTCCGATCACGCCGGCGATATCGTGCGTCACGCTCGCATGGCCGATCCTCGCGTCTCGCTCGACGTACGCGAAGGCACCGAAGATCGCGGCAAATGCAGCGACGCTGAGCGCCGCATTCTTTCCCGGACCCCACGAGGGTTTCGGCTGACGGGCGGGCGAGCCGTCCGGTCGTTCTGCACGGCGCATTCAAGACTCCTTGATTCGATGCGTTCTCCGAATGACGCGATCGGAGCGGGGCGGCGCGACGCGACGTTCACCATCGCAACTGCGTGGTGAGCGTGCCCGTCTCGACGATCGCGAACTGGGTGGCTCCCTGATAGGTTCCCTCGACCCGATAGCTCGCATCCGGCACGCTGAACAGGCAGCGCGATCCCGGGGCGTTGAATTCGACGAGCACGCGCCCATGCCGGCGCAGGCGCACCTGCACGTTGGACAGGGGCTGCCCGGTGCTCCCGGACAAGAAAGACACGCCCAGGTTGTACGGGCGTCCGTCAGGGGGAAGCGGCGCGGTACCGTCGATCCGTGCGTCGCCGCAGATATACGAAATCACGTACCGGTTTGCCCCCGGACCGGACGCCGGCGGCGGAGCCGCCGGTGTCTGGGCCATGGCGTTCATGCAGAGCGTGGAAAGCACGACGCTCAGGAAAGGGCGAGCCTGCTGTCGAAGCGAGGGTGACATTGCAATCTCCCGTCCGGAATCGATGACGCGCATCGACCCCGAGTCGAATTTGCCAACGTTCTTTTTGCGACACGCTATTGATACACGATGGTTTTTGAACCAACAACCGCGTGTGGCCCGAATGGGACAAGAGAAAAGATCCTATTTAAATAGGATAAAGAAGCATTTATGAGGATCGCTTAATGCTGAATAAAGGCGATATTGCCGAACATGAAAATTGCTACTCGGTAGCGATGATCGAGCACGCTTTGGATTACGTCGGAGGTATCGACGTTCGTGCCGAAAGATAACGACTGATAAAAGAAACTATTGCGCCTGTATTCAAGGCGAATCGATGAAGATCCGGATACAGATCGCACATCATGAAATGAGGGTGCGACGTTTTTGATGATTCCGTCAGTTACAGGTAAATCGAAACTTGTGTAACAAGGTATTTCTGTCTGGAAAAGCGGGCCGATTATTCTTACTTAATACGGAAAACAGTAAAAAATACGACATGAATCGCAAACGTTTGCGTGTTCTGAAAATCGATTAAGAGCTGTTGAGGGATTTTACGGAGTCCGACGGGATTATCGATTGCTATCGGGAGAACGCGTATTCGCGCCATGGATATCCACGGCGCGAATACGCCATCAGCGGCTGCCGCCCGCGCTTCGCCGTGCGCTGCGCATCGCCGGCGCGGCCGCTTCTTCAGTACCGATCGCACCGTCGATCGCCGCGCGCGGCCGGTTCATGATGTAGGCCCACAGCTGCTCGGCCGCGAGCCCGCGCTTGCGCGCCGATCGATACAGGCGGATTTCGAGTTCGGTGATCCAGTCGCCGGTGCCCGCGCACACGAGCGTGCCGTCGGCGAGCTCCTTCGCGACGCAGCTTTCCGGCAGCCAGCCGATGCCGTGCCCGGCCACGACCATGCCTTTCAGCGCCTCGGACATGTGCGTCTCGAAGCACCGGTGCAGCACGTACGGCTCGGTCGCATTCAGCAGCAGCATCTCGACGATGTTGCCGAGAAAGGCGCCCGACGAATACGCGAGCAGCGGCAGCGGGGCATCCGGCGTGCCGGGCAGCTGGAACACCGGCTTGCCGCGCGCGTCGGGCGACGACACGGGCAGGATCCGCTCGACGCCGAGGCTGACGAATGGGAAGTGGTTCGGGTCGAGCACGATCGGCAACTGCGGATGGTGATAGCCGAGCAGCAGGTCGCATTCGCCTTCGACCAGCTGCTGCACGCCTTCCGGCACGTTCACCGCATTGACGCGGGCAGTGACGTGGCCGACCTCGCTATTGAGCTGCTTGAGCCATTCGGGAAACAGCGTGAACACCAGCGTATGCGCGACGGCGAAGCGCACGACCTGGTCGCTCGCCGCGAACTGGTCGTAGCCGTTCACGAGATTGCGCGCCGCATACATGCTGCGCAGGATGTCCGCGGCGAGCCCGCGGAACATCTGGCCGGCCGGCGTCAGCGCGACCGGATTGATGCTCCGGTCCACCAGCTTCGCATCCATCCAGGTTTCAAGCGCGGCGATTCGCCTGCTGAACGCCGACTGCGTCAGGTGCCGGTGACGCGCGGCCCGGGAAAAGCTCTTGGTATCCGCAAGGCTCAGGAAATCTTCCAGCCACTTTGCTTCCATTTCGATCTTCGCTTTTTATAGTCGGGCGCCTGAAAGGCGGCGCCGTCTGCTGCACCAACGTTCTAGCGTACCGCGCATCGCGCCGCTCGGGCCGATGTTTTTTTTCGATCGGTGTCAGTCGAAATATGCATGGGCGTTGTCGGCGGGATTACGGCTGCATAGCGTTGAGGGGCCGGACCGGTTAACCGGACAGTTCATCGCGTCGGACTGTCCGGGCCCGCCTGGACGGCACTTCCCCCAAGGCCGGCTGCGCCGTGTGCGTGCCGGCCTACCCGTTCATGGTCGTTTCGGGGGCGTCGGCTCGCCGCTTTTGGTGCAGTGCAGATTGCACATCCGTGACACGTGGGAGAACTATGTTCGTCGGACGCGGCGCAGCATCGATCGTGCACGCTCGCGGCGCACCGCAAGCGCCCGGCGCGTCCGAGGTTGCACCGTTGTGGTGCGTAATGCCGCGCAGGCATGCCTGACGCGGCGCGAAAAACGGGGGGATATCGAGCAGATTGAGCAAGGCACGTTCCTTGCAAAGCATTCAGTACGCCGGTCCGGCATGCGCAATGCCGGGGAAAACGATCGATGGAGAGAAGATCGATGAAGCCATTCGATGAAATGCTGCAATCCGGCGACATGGTAAGGGCGCCTTACGCGCGCCTGAAGCAATGGCTCGACACGCAGAATCCTGCGAGCCTCGCCCAGAAGGCCCACGACGCGGAAGGCGTGTTCCGCAAGACGGGCATCACGTTCGCCGTCTACGGCGACGCGGAGGCCGCCGAGCGGCTGATTCCGTTCGACATCGTCCCGCGCATCATCTCGGGGGCGGAATGGAGCCGGCTGTCGCTCGGCATCGAGCAGCGCGTAATGGCGCTGAACGCGTTCCTCGACGACATTTACCACCGTCAGGAAATCGTGCGCGCGGGCATCGTGCCGAAGCACCTGATCGCGCACAACGACGCGTTCATCCCCGAGATGATCGATTTCCGGCCGCCCGGCAACGTTTACACGCACATCATCGGTGTCGACATCGTGCGCACCGGCGAGAACGCGTTCTACGTGCTGGAGGACAACGCGCGCACGCCGTCCGGCGTGTCGTACATGCTGGAAAACCGCGAAACGATGATGCAGCTCTTCCCCGAGCTGTTCCAGCAGGTGAAGGTGCGCCCGGTCGAAACCTATCCGCAGATGCTGCGCCAGTCGCTCGCGGCCGTGTGCCCGCCGGGCGGCAATGCCGACAACCCGACCATCGCGGTGCTCACGCCCGGCATCCACAATTCCGCGTACTACGAGCATTCGTTCCTCGCCGACCAGATGGGCGTGCACCTCGTCGAAGGCAGCGACCTGCAGGTGATCGACGGGCGCGTCGCGATGCGCACGACCGAAGGCTTCCAGCCGATCGACGTGCTGTACCGCCGCGTCGACGACGCGTTCCTCGATCCGCTGACGTTCCGCCCGGATTCGGTGCTCGGCGTGGCCGGCATCATGGACGTGTACCGCGCGGGCAACATCACGATCGCGAATGCGCCCGGCACCGGCATCGCCGACGACAAGGCGATCTACTCGTACATGCCGGAGATCGTCGAGTTCTACACGGGCCGCAAGGCGCTGCTGGAGAACGTGCCGACCTGGCGCTGCGGCGAGGCCGACAGCCTGAAGTACGTGCTCGCGCATCTCGACGAACTGGTCGTGAAGGAAGTGCACGGCTCGGGCGGCTACGGGATGCTGGTCGGGCCGTGCGCGTCGAAGGCCGAACTCGAGGCATTTTCCGCGAAGCTGCGCGCGCGTCCCGCGAACTACATCGCGCAACCGACGCTCGCGCTGTCCACGACGCCGATCCTGACCGACGCCGGCCTCGCGCCGCGCCACGTCGACCTGCGTCCGTTCGTGCTGGTGTCGGACCGGATCCGCATCACGCCGGGCGGGCTCACGCGCGTCGCGCTGCAGGAAGGGTCGCTCGTCGTCAACTCGAGCCAGGGCGGCGGCACCAAGGACACCTGGGTGCTGGCCGACTGAGCCGGGCACGACCGCGCGCGCCGGAGCCGGCGCGCGAACCGAACGAAGACGGAGTGGACACGAGATGCTTCTGGGACGTACTGCAAGCGGCCTCTACTGGATGTACCGCTATATCGAGCGCGCGGAGAACATCGCGCGCATCGTGGATGCCGGGCTGCGGATGGCGCTCACGCGCACGGCCGACGCGCCGGCCGAATGGTCGTCGGTGCTCGTCAGCTCGGGCGCCGACGACGGCTATCGGGAGAAATACGACGCGTATGCGGCCGATACCGTGACCGACTACCTGCTGCGCGACCGCGACAACCCGTCGAGCGTGCTGTCGTGCATCGAGGCCGCGCGCTCGAACGCGCGGATGGTGCGCACGGCGCTCACGCGCGAGGCGTGGGAAAGCGTGAACGGCGCGTGGCTCGCGTTGCGGCGCGCGCTGGCGCAGCCGGTGCCGGAAAGCGAGCTGCCGGCCGTGCTCGACGAAGTGAAGCGCGAAACCGCGCTGATCCTCGGCAGCTTCTACAGCACGATGCTGCGCAACGAGATCTTCGATTTCGCGCAGATCGGCGCCTTCATCGAACGCGCGGACAACACCGCGCGGATCATCGACGTGAAGTATCACCTGCTGCTGCCGTCGGTGTCGCACGTCGGCACGATCCTCGACAACTACCAATGGGAGACGATCCTGCGTTGCGTCGCCGCGCACCGTTCGTACCGCTGGGTGTACGACGTGCAGTACAAGCCGCTGAACATCGCCGACTACCTGATCCTGAACGGCCGCATGCCGCGTTCGCTGCGCTATTGCTACGGACGCGTCGTGTCGAGCCTGAACCTGCTCGCGAAGGATTACGGCGTGACACACCCGTGTCACGACACGGCCACGAAGATTCTGCAACTGCTGTCCGATACCTCGGTCGAGCGGATCTTCAAGAGCGGCCTGCACGAGTTCCTAACCGACTTCATCGGCCGCAACAACAGCCTCGGGCTCGAAATCGCCCAGGCTTACAACTTCGACTGAGACTTGCCATGCGACTCGCCATTCGACACATTTCGCGTTATCAGTTCGACGATCAAGCCAGCCATGCGCTGCAACGGCTGCGGCTGCGCCCGCAGTCGGGCCCCGGCCAGACGGTGCGCGCGTGGCAGGTCACGATCGACGGCGTCGAGCCGACGCTGTCTTACGCCGACGGGCTAGGCAACCGGATCGATCTCGTGCGCCACGATCGCGGCGCGAAGGCCGAGATCGTCGTCGTGGCGGCCGGCGTCGTCGAAACGCAGGACCGCGCGGGCATCATCGGGAATCCCGAAGGCTATGCGCCGCCGTGGATCTTCGAGCGCGAGACCGCGCTCACGAAGGCGGGCGAGACCGTGCGCGAGCTCGCTCAGGCGCTGCCGATCGAGCCGCACGGCCTCGACGCATTGCACTGGCTGATGACGGAAGTGCACGGCCGCATCGCGTACGCGCCGAACGTGGCGGCCGACGCCGCCGTCGATGCGGAAACCGCGCTGCAAAGCGGCGAGGGCACGAGCCGCGACCATGCGCACGCGTTCATCGCGGCCGCCCGCGTGCTGAAGATCCCCGCGCGCTACATCTCGGGCTACGTGCTGGCCGACAGCGCGATGCAGCGCATCGCCGACGCGAAGCAGAACGCGGGCGACATCGAGGAGGAGGAAGCGCTTGCGCTGCAGAGCGGCGACGGCATGCAGCAGGTGCTCGGCGCGTCGCATGCCGCGCAATCGCAGTCGCAGTCGCAAGGGCAGTCGCAATCCCAGGGGCAGTCGCCGGCGGCGCTCGGCGCGCAGCCGCAAGCCACGGCGCTGTCCCAGCAGCCGGCCGGCCACGCATGGGCCGAGGCCTATGTCGAAGGGCTCGGCTGGGTCGGCTTCGACCCGTTCATGAACCGTTGCCCGGACGAACGCTACGTGCGCATCGCGGTCGGCCTCGACCATCGCGACGCGCAGCCGGTGACGGGGCTCGGCGCGACGGCCGTCGGCGTCGAGATCAGCGTCGTGCAGACGCCGGAACTCGTCTGACCCGCGGCGCGCCTTCGCCGCATCCGCCATGCCGGGCCGCCGCGTCGACAGCGACGCGGCGTGCGCGGCGGCCCAACCCGACTCGAGCTCCCATGTCCATCCACGTCGCGCTGCATCACACCACCCGCTATCGCTACGACCGGCTCGTCAACCTCGGCCCGCAGGTCGTGCGGCTGCGGCCCGCGCCGCATTGCCGGACGCCGATCCTCGCGTATTCGATGACAGTCGAGCCCGCGCAACACTTCATCAACTGGCAGCAGGACCCGTTCTCGAACTATCTCGCGCGGCTCGTGTTTCCGGAGCGCACCGAGCACTTCGAGATCACGATCGATCTCGTCGCCGAGATGTCGGTGTACAACCCGTTCGACTTCTTCCTCGAAGCGAGCGCGGAGCAATACCCGTTCAGCTATGACGACGCGCTGAAGACCGAGCTCGCGCCGTATCTCGCATGCGACCCGCAGACGAGCGCCGCGCCGCTGTTTCGCGCGTATCTCGACGGCGTGGACCGCACGCCGGCGGGCACCACGAACTTCCTCGTCGCGTTGAACCAGCAGCTCCAGCGCGACATCGGCTATCTCGTGCGGATGGAGCCCGGCGTGCAGACGCCCGCGCAGACGCTCGAGCTCGCGTCCGGCTCGTGCCGCGACAGCGCGTGGCTGCTGGTGCAGCTGTGCCGCCATCTCGGCATTGCCGCGCGCTTCGTGTCGGGTTACCTGATCCAGCTCACGCCCGACGTCAAATCGCTCGACGGTCCGAGCGGCACGTCGGTCGATTTCACCGACCTGCACGCGTGGTGCGAGGTCTATCTGCCGGGCGCCGGCTGGATCGGCTTCGACCCGACGTCCGGCCTGCTCGCCGGCGAAGGGCATATTCCGCTCGCGTGCACGCCGCAGCCGACCAGCGCCGCGCCGGTCGAGGGGCTGATCGACGAGTGCGAGGTGTCGTTCGAGCACGAGATGAGCGTGACGCGCGTGTACGAATCGCCGCGCGTGACGAAGCCGTATACGGAATCGCAGTGGGACGCCGTGCTGGCGCTCGGCACGCAGGTCGACGGCGCGCTGGCCGCCGGCGACGTGCGGCTCACGCAGGGCGGCGAGCCGACCTTCGTATCGATCGACGATCGCGACGGCGCCGAGTGGAACACCGATGCCCTCGGCCCGACCAAGCGCGGCTATGCGACCGAACTCGTGCAGCGGCTGCGCGCCGAATACGGCGACGGCGGCTTCCTGCATTTCGGGCAGGGCAAGTGGTACCCGGGCGAGCAACTGCCGCGTTGGGCGCTGTCGATCTTCTGGCGCGCGGACGGCCAGCCCGTGTGGCGTGATCCGTCGCTGTTCGCCGACGAGCGCGATCCGTCCGCGTACACGACCGGCGACGCGAAGCGCTTCATCGATGCGCTCGCCGCGCGGCTGAACCTGACCGGCGAATTCATCCAGCCCGGCTACGAGGACGTCTGGTACTACCTGTGGCGCGAGCGCCGGCTGCCCGTCAACGTCGATCCGTTCGACGCGCGCCTCGACGACGAGCTCGAACGCGCGCGGCTGCGCAAGGTGTTCGAGCAGCAGCTCGACAGCGTGGTCGGTTACGTGCTGCCGGTCAAGCGCACGGACGACACGCCCGGCCTCGACGGGCCGCGCTGGCAAACGGGCCCGTGGTTCTTCCGCGACGAGCGGATGTACCTCGTGCCGGGCGATTCGCCGATGGGCTATCGGCTGCCGCTCGATTCGCTGCCGTGGGCGGCCCGCGGCGACCATCCGTATCTCGTCGAACGCGATCCGTTCGCGCCGCGCGACGCGTTGCCGGACGCCGCTGCCATGCGTGCCCGCTACGCGGGCCCGGCCGATGCGCCGCGCTATCTGTCCGGCGTGCATCGCGAAGCGTCCGCGCAGACCGTGATGCAGTGGCGCGACGATGGCACCGCCACGCGCGGCCGACCGGGCGCCGTGGACCCGCATCGCCGCCCCGAGCGCTTCGAATCGGCCGCGTGGATCACGCGCACCGCGCTGTGCGTCGAAGTGCGCAACGGCATCCTGTACCTGTTCATGCCGCCGCTTGCCGCGCTCGAGGATTATCTGGAGCTGCTCGGCGCGATCGAGCTGACCGCGCAGGCGCTCGGGGTGAAGCTCGTGCTCGAAGGCTATCCGCCGCCGCGCGACGCACGGCTGAAGCTGCTGCAGGTGACGCCCGACCCTGGCGTGATCGAGGTGAACATCCATCCGGCCGCGAGCTTCGACGAACTCGTCGACCACACCGAATTCCTGTACGACGCCGCGTGGCAGTCGCGGCTGTGCAGCGAGAAGTTCATGGTCGACGGGCGGCACGTGGGCACGGGCGGCGGCAACCACTTCGTGCTCGGCGGCGCGACGCCGGCCGACAGCCCGTTCCTGCGCCGCCCCGATCTGCTCGCGAGCCTGATCGCGTACTGGCACAACCATCCGTCGCTGTCGTACCTGTTCTCGGGGCTGTTCATCGGGCCGACGAGCCAGGCACCGCGTGTCGACGAGGCGCGCAACGACCAGCTCTACGAGCTCGACATCGCGTTCGCGGAGATCCAGCGCAACAAGCTGCTGTTCGGGCAGGACATGCCGCCGTGGCTCGTCGACCGGGTGCTGCGCAACCTGCTGATCGACGTCACGGGCAACACGCACCGCAGCGAGTTCTGCATCGACAAGCTGTATTCGCCCGATTCGTCCACCGGCCGGCTCGGCCTGCTCGAACTGCGCGCGTTCGAGATGCCGCCGCATGCGCGGATGAGCATCGTGCAGCAACTGCTGCTGCGCGCGCTGGTCGCGCGCTTCTGGGCCGCGCCGTATACGACGCCGCTCACGCGCTGGGGCACCGCGCTGCACGACCGGTTCATGCTGCCGGAATTTCTTCAGATGGATTTCGACGACGTGCTGGCCGAGTTGCGCGACGCCGGTTTCGCGTTCGATCCGGCGTGGTTCGCGCCGCACTTCGAATTCCGTTTCCCGCTGTTCGGGCAGATCGCGGTGAACGGGATGGAACTGTCGCTGCGCGGCGCGCTGGAACCGTGGCACGTGATGGGCGAGGAGGGCGCGCCTGGCGGCACGGTGCGCTACGTCGATTCGTCGGTCGAACGGCTCGAAGTGCGCGTGACGGGGCTGAACGACAACCGGCACGTCGTGACCGTCAACGGCCGCGCGCTGCCGCTGCAGCCGACCGGCACCGTCGGCGAATACGTCGCGGGCGTGCGCTACAAGGCGTGGTCGCCGCCGTCGGCGCTGCATCCGACCATCGGCGTGCACGCGCCGCTCACGTTCGACATCGTCGATACGTGGCTGCAGCGCTCGCTCGGCGGCTGCCGGTATCACGTCGCGCATCCGGGCGGGCGCAACTACGCGACGTTCCCGGTCAATGCGTACGAGGCCGAGAGCCGCCGGCTCGCGCGCTTCGTCGAGATCGGGCACACGCCGGGCCGGATGGACGTCGCGGCTGCCTCACCGAGCCGCGAATTCCCGTTCACGCTCGACTTGCGGCGGCCGTGAACGATCGATGACGGGGCGGACGACGATGCGCGGTTCGCGACCTCCGGGCCCACCGGCCGGTCGCGGCGCCGCCGGAATGCTAGGATGCGGGCAGATTGCGGTTCCGCACCGCGGCTTGCCGCCCGAATGGCGGCGCGCGTGCGCGGCCGCACCCTGACGACGGAACGACATCGTGCCGCCCATTGACCTCGACCATCCCGCCGCCCTCGACGCGATGCCCACGCTCTTCGATACCGGCGCGCAGCCGGACGCCGCCGAACTGGCCGCCGCGCTCGCGGCGCCGGCCGCCGCCGGCCGTTACGACGAACTGCGCGGCAGCGCGGCCGGCCTGAACGCGCCCGCGCTTGCGCCCGCGTGGCGCAGTTTCTTCACGTCGATCGGCAGCGACGGCGTGGCCGACCTCGACCGCCGCGCCGACGCGCTGCACCGGCGCATGCGCGAGAACGGCCTGTTCTACCAGTTGCACGAGCAGCGTGCCGGCGACGGCGCGGTCGGCCCGTGGTCGCTCGACCTGCTGCCGCTGATCGTCACGCCCGACGACTGGGTCGCGATCGAGCGCGGCGTGCTGCAGCGCGTGCGGCTGCTCAACGCGACGCTGGCCGACCTGTACGGGCCGCAGACGATCCTGGAGCGCGGGCTGCTGCCGCCCGCGCTCGTCACCGGCCACCCCGGCTACCTGCGTGCGATGCGCGGCGCACACGTGCCGGGCGATACGTGGCTGCACGTCGTCGCGTTCGATCTCGCGCGCGGCCCGGACGGGCAGTGGCGGATCGTCGCGCAACACACGCAGGGCGCGGCCGGGCTGGGCTACCTGCTCGAGAACCGGCTGATCGTGTCGCGGCTCTTTCCGCGCGGCTTCCGCGGGCTGCGCGTGCAGCGTCTCGCCTCCGCGTACCGCGCGCTGCTGCAAAGCATGCAGTCGCTGAGCCCCGCCGCGAAGAATTCGCGGATCGTGCTGCTGACGCCGGGGCCGCACAGCGCGACCTATTTCGAGCATGCGTATCTCGCGCGCTATCTTGGCCTCACGCTCGTCGAAGGCGGCGACCTGACCGCGCGCGACAACCGCGTATTCCTGAAGACGCTGAGCGGGCTCGAACCGGTGCACGGCATCCTGCGGCGCGTCGACGACGCGTGGCTCGATCCGCTCGAACTGCGGCCCGATTCGATGCTCGGCGTGCCGGGGCTGTTGCAGGCCGTGCGCGCGGGTAACGTGCTGCTCGCGAATGCGCCGGGCTCGGGCTTCCTCGAATCGCCGGCGATGCTCGGCTTCATGCCGCGTCTCGCGGAAGGCCTGCTCGGCGAAACGCTGACGTTGCCCGCCGTGCATTCGTGGTGGTGCGGCGAGGCGGCCGCGTGCGACGACGCGCTGCCGCGGCTCGCGCGCAGCATCGTCAAGGCATCCTATCCGCCCGACGTGCAGGAGAACGGTGCATTCGAACCGGTGATCGGCGCGCGGCTCACGCAGGCGCAACTGGCGGAATGGCGCGCGCGGATTCTCGCGCGGCCCGAACATTACACGGTGCAGGCGGATCTGCCGCTGTCGCAGGCGCCGACCTGGCCGCGGCCCGATGCACCCGACGGCAACGACAGCGCGCGGATCGTGCCGAAGCCGCTGCTGTTGCGCGTGTTCGCGCTCGCCGACGGCGCGCAGCGCTGGCGGCTGCTGCCGGGCGGGCTGTCGCGGGTCGGCACGCGCGACACGCTGTTCAATGCGCCGATGCCGCATGGCGGCAGTACCGTCGATACGTGGGTGATGACCGAGGGCATCGTTGATTCGACGACGCTGCTGCAGACCCACCTCGGCCCCGACGATCTCGTCGAGCGGCCACGCGCGATCGCGAGCCGCGCGGCCGAGAACCTGTTCTGGCTCGGCCGCTACACTGAGCGCGCGACCAACCTGATGCGCCTGGCGCGTGCCGCGCTCGAACGGCTGCGCGGCGAGGACGACGTCGACAGCCCCGCGCATCTGGAGCTGATCGACACACTGTGCCGCGACACCGGGCTGATCGCGGCCGACGCGCCGAATGCCGTCGATGCGCCGCGCGCGTTCCAGCATGAGCTGGCGACGTCGCTGACGCGCGGCGCCGATCGCACGTCGGGGATCGCGTCGTGCCTGTTCGGCATGCGCGGCGCGGCGGCCGCGATCCGCGAGCGGCTGTCGAGCGATCAGTGGCGGCTGATCGACGACGCGACGCAACTGTTCGCGGACAGCGCAGGGCAGCCGGAGGCGGAGGAGCAGATCGGCAACGAGGCGCTGCAACTGCTGGAACGTCTCGGCCTGCTGCTCGGCGCGATCACCGGCGCGCAGACCGACAACATGACACGCGACGACGGCTGGCGCCTGCTGTCGATCGGCCGGCAGATCGATCGACTCGACTTCCTGTGCAGTGTGCTGAAGTTCGCGTTCGACGAAGGCGCCGTGCATCGGCAGGACGGCTTCGAACTCGTGCTGGAACTGTTCGACAGCACGATCACGTTCCGCTCGCGCTTCCAGCGCGGCTTCGACGTCGCGCCGCTGCTGTCGCTCGTCGTGCTCGATACGGACAACCCGCGTTCGCTCGGCTGGGTCGTGCAGGCGCTGCGCGGCCGGCTGACCAAAGTGGAGCGCAGCGAAGGCTATGCGCTGTCCGAACTGGCCGAGACGGTGCCGGACATCCCCGCGTGGTCGCTGCACGAGCTGTGCGAGACCACCGAAGGCGGTCGGCACGACAAGCTGCTCGCCGCGCTCGATACGACGGTGAAGGCGGTTTGGGATCTGTCGAACCGGATCGGCGAGCGCTATTTCAGCCACGTGCGCGAGGCGGGCAGGACGCTATGGTGACGACGAAAGGCGCGCCCAAAACGCCGGCCGGTTCCGGAAGCGCACGGCAGGCGCCGGCCTCGGCTCCCGTTCCGGCTCCAGTTCCGGCTCCAGTTCCAGCCCAGGCCCAGAGCCAAGGCCAGGCCGCAACGAACGCACCGGCTGCCGCCGCACCGGGCCGGTTGCTGCGCGTCACGCACGACACCGAATACCGTTACGCGGCACGCGTTGAATCCGCGCAGCACCAGGCACGCCTGCAACCGCTCGCGACGCCGCGCCAGCAGGTGCTGTCGTTCTCGCTCGACATCGAGCCCGCACCGGAATCGGTCTGCACCGAACTCGACGCGTTCGGCAATGCACGCGCGTCGTTCGCGCTGAACCTGCCGCACGACACGCTGCTGGTGCGCAGCCGCAGCACCGTGCGCGTGACGCCGCCCGTGTGGTCGCTCGGTGCCCGCGGCGAGCCGCCGCCCGCGATCGCGAACCCGGACGCCGCGCAGGCCACCGCGTGGGAGGCCGTGCGCGACCGCTTGCGGTTCCGCGCGGGGCAGCCTTACGACCCGGCGAGCGAATTCTTGTTCGCATCGCCGCACGTGGCGTGCGACCCCGAACTCGCCGCGTACGCGGCCGCGAGCTTCACGCCGCAACGGCCGCTGGTGCAGGCGGCGTGGGATTTGATGCGGCGCGTGCATGCCGATTTCGCGTACACGCCGAACAGCACCGACATCACGACGTCGGCGCTCGACGCACTGCGGCTACGCAAGGGCGTCTGCCAGGATTTCGCGCACGTGATGATCGGCGCGCTGCGCTCGCTCGGGCTGGCCGCGCGCTACGTCAGCGGCTACCTGCTGACGCAGCCGCCACCCGGCCAGCCGCGGCTGATCGGCGCCGATGCGTCGCATGCGTGGGTCGAGGTGTACGACCCGGCGTGGCCCGAGGATGGCGGCTGGCTGCAACTCGATCCGACCAACGATCGTGCGCCGGGCGACGACTACGTGATGCTGTCCATCGGGCGCGACTACGCGGACGTGACGCCGCTGCGCGGCGTGATCCGCGGCGGCGGGGCGGATCAGGAGCTGAAGGTCGGCGTGACGGTCGAGCCGCTCGATGCGGCTTGAGGGCGCCGCGTGTCGCACTTACGCGCTTTAAGTCTTCGTTAATTCTGCACGCCTAGCATGGTGATGCCGGCAGCGATTCGGACTCCGGTCCGACGCGCCGGCGGCACGCGCGGGTGCGTCGACGTCACGGCGCCGCGCCGTCGCGCGTCGCCATTTCCATGCAACGGCGGCAGACCATGATCAAGCACTTCGACTACACGCTCGGCAACGAGACGATCGCGCTTTGTGCGAGCTTCGGCGCGGGCCCGGCATTCCGCCGCGTGCTCGTGAGCCGCGCGGATTCGATGGAGACGCTCGTGGTGCTCGATGCGCGCGGGCTGTCAGGCTTGCTGAAGGTCGCGACCGAGGAACCGGAAGGGCTGCTCGACGACGCGATCCGCAAGGTCGGTGACGAACAGCTCGTCGAGCAGGCAATCAGCGGCCGGACGATCGTCGAAGCCGCTTTGTGATCGGGCGGCGCGTGAGCGTGCCGGCAGGCACGGCTGCACACGCCGCGTCGTTTCGCGTTGTTCCGTTGCTCAGGCGGCGAACCGGTCCGTCGCCGCGACCAGCGCCTCCAGAATTCCCGGTTCGTTGTACGCATGTCCGGCGCCGGGCACGATTTCGAACGTCGCCTCCGGCCACGCCTTCGATAGCTCCCACGCCGTGCGTGCGGGTGTCGCGATGTCGTAGCGGCCCTGCACGATCACGCCCGGAATGCCGGCGAGCCTATGCGCGTCGCGCAGCAACTGGCCTTCCTCGACGAAGCCCTTGTTCACGAAGTAGTGGTTTTCGATCCGCGCGAACGCGAGCGCGTAGTGGCCGTCCGCGAAGTGCGCGGCGAGCGTGGGATCGGGCAGCAGCGTGATCGTGCGGCCTTCCCAGATGCTCCACGCGCGCGCGGCTTCGAGCTTCGCGGCTTCGTCGTCGCCGGTCAGCCGACGATGGTAGGCGGCCATCAGGTCGCCGCGCTCGGCTTCCGGAATCGGTGCAAGGAAGTCCTCCCAGTGATCGGGGAACAGCCACGACGCGCCTTCCTGGTAGTACCACAGCAATTCCGCGCGACGCATCGTGAAGATGCCGCGCACGATCAGCGCGCTCACGCGTTCGGGGTGCGTCTCGGCGTACGCGATCGCGAGCGCGCTGCCCCACGAGCCGCCGAACACCAGCCATTGCTCGGCGCCGACCATCTCGCGCAGGCGTTCGATATCGGCGACCAGATCCCACGTCGTGTTGTTCTCGAGGCTCGCGTGCGGCGTCGAGCGTCCGCAGCCGCGCTGGTCGAACAGCAGGATGTCGTAGCGCTCGGGATCGAACAGGCGGCGATGGTCGGGGCCGCAGCCGGCGCCGGGGCCGCCGTGCAGGAACACGGCGGGCTTGCCGGCCGGGTTGCCGCAGCGCTCCCAGTAGATGCGGTGGCCGTCGCCGGTGTCGAGGTGGCCGTGGGCGTAAGGTTCGATCGGTGGGTACACAGGCAGGCTCCGGGTGAGGGGCGACAGGGGGCGGACGACGCGCGGGCCGGTGTGCGGGCGGCAAGGTACTGCGAAGCGTGCTGCGCCGCAAAATTCGTTGCGTGGGCATCGGACCGACCGCCGCCGGACAAGGCTTGTCATTATGCCCATTCACCGCGCCGGACGTCGGCACGTTTTGGCCGGGCGTTCGTCGCTGGCGGTATGTGCGCCGCGGATTTTTGAAGCAATTTCATTCCGATATTTTTCATACAAAATCCCGGCGGCAGGTCGGCGGGTCAATCGGAGCGCCGGCAACGCCTGTTTCTCCACCGTGCCAACGGAAACCAGCCGATGAACCATCGCGTCACGCAGTTGACCGGGTTGCGCGCCGTCGCGGTCGCGATGGTCGTCGTCGGTCATGCCGAGCATGTGCTGCCCGGCGGCTATACGGGCTGGTATGCGCCGTTGCGGCTGATCGCCGACGGCCGGCTCGGCGTGCTGATCTTCTTCGTGCTGAGCGGTTTCCTGATCACCAACGTGCTGCGCGCCGAATTCGCGTGCACGGGCGGTATCGCGCTGACGTCGTTCTACGTGCGCCGGGCGCTGCGGATCTGGCCGGCTTGCTACGTGTATCTCGCGGCCGTCGCGATCATGGCGTTCGCCGGCGGGTTCGACGTCGATCGCCGGCAATGGCTCTATGCGGCGCTGCATCTGTGGAATTACTCGGCGTGGTTCGGGCTGACCGGCGACAACGCGCTGCATCCGGACGGCGCGTGGTACCTCGGCCATTTCTGGTCGCTCGCGCTCGAGGAGCAGTTCTACTGGTTCTGGCCGCTGCTGTTCGTGTTCGGCATCCGCCGCGCCGGCACGCGCTGGCTGGCCGCGCTGATCCTGATCGTGCCGCTGGTGCGCGCCATGACGTATTTCGTTGCGCCGACGCTGCGCGGCCAACTCGGGATGATGCTGCACACGGGTGTCGATCCGATCCTGATCGGCTGCTATGCGTCGCTCAACCGCGAACGGCTCGAAGCGTGGATCGGTTCCTGGCGCGGCGAGGCGCGCATCGTGACGGCGCTCGTCTTCGTCGTGCTGCTCGGCATGCCGCTCGCCGAACACCGGCTCGGCGGCTTCTGGAATGCGACGTACGGCGTGACGCTCGAAGCCGCGCTGATCGCGATCGTGATCGTCGTGCTGAATTTCCGCGGCGAGTTCTGGTGCGCGCGCTGGCTGCGCGCCGAGCCGGTGGTGTTCGTCGGCACGATTTCGTTCAGTCTCTATCTGTGGCAGCAGCCTTTTGCGAACCCGCGCCTGCCCGTGCCGCATGGGTTTCCGCTCGGCATCGTGTGGGCGCTGATGGCCGCGACCGCCAGCTATTTCCTCGTCGAGAAACCGTTCCTGCGGCTGAAGGATCGCTATACGGCGCGCGAGGCGCGACGCGTGCGGGACGACGCGTTGCGGATGCCGGCGCCGACCGAGGCGATCGGGCCGAAGGTGGTGGAGTAGGCGGGCGGGGCGGCGTCGCGCCCGTGGCATTACTTGAAGCGTTGCATCGCGGCCGGCGAATACCAGAAGTTCCGGAACATGTCGATTCCATAGGACTTGCCGTCGTAGTGGACGATCGTGCGCGCCGTGCGCTTGCCCGTATCCGAGTAATCACCGTTCTTGCGCTGCGTCTTCGTGATGTGCGCGGTGATCGAGAGGTCGGCGAAGCCGTGGCTCGACGTTTTCTCGACGGCGATCGTCATGCGGGCGTCTTCGCTGCGCGCATCGCCTGTACCCGGGCCGCAGGCGTCGCCTTCGACGCTGACCCAGCCGTACAGATTCGTGCCGAACACCGGGCGGATACGGCCGCCTTCACGCACCCACAGCGTCAACTCTTCACTGGTGTTGGCATCCGGGCAACTCGGCCCACGCGCGCTGCTGGTAAACACGACGCCGAACGCACGCACGTCGGGCGACAACCGGTAGGGCGCCGTATCGATGCGGTAGCTGTCCTCGTCGATCTCCGTCGCCGCATCCTCTTCGACCACCGACCGATCGGCCGCGACGACCTTGCCGCCCTCGACGAGCGCCACGACCTGTAGCTTGCGGCTGACGTACGGGTCCTTGCTCTTCGGCAGCGAATCGAAGGCGACGGCCGCGATCGTCGTTTCCGGCGCGTTCGGCATGGCCTTGCACGACGACGCGACGACGAGCCGGTCCGCGTCGCGCGTGGCGATGCGTGCGCTCGCGATGCCGGCCCAGCGGGCGATGGCCGTGACGATTTCGTCGCTGCAAGACTGGCTGTCGGCGGCGTGGGCGACAGGGGCGGCGGCGAGCGCCAGCAGCGGGGTAAAACGAAGGATTCTCATTGTCGCGATCGGAAATGTTTCTTCATGAATTTTCGTGAGTGTCGCCACTGGCCCGAAGCGGCCTCTCGGGCCTAACGACGGATTCCGCGGTACAGCGGCCTCTCGCCGATATTTATCGAAAACCTAGTCGAACCGTAGGCGCTATTGCCCCTTGGCCTCTGATCCATTCCATCCATAATATTTGAGGACATTTTTCCAAAACGCCTCCCGAGCCTCGAGTGTTGGAATCGGGTCATAGCGTCGTCTTTCAATATAAGGATTGTCACCGACTTTGTGCCCCGGTGTAGCTATCCAGTCACCGAACACCTCCTCGCCACTTCTTCGACGAGTCATCTGTGCCTCTGTAAACGAGGTCGTCTCGTCACATGAATTCGAGGCTTTCTCGTAGAACCCTGACGCATGTTTAGCAGTTCCAGAAAGTATTTTCCGTAAGTGCATCAAACAAATATTTTTTGGGTTAAACAGTAGCTTCACGTACATCGATATGTCGCTTTGCTGCTCAAGCGACAAACCGAACGTCGTCGGAATTTGTTTCAAGCGGAGTCTGAGGGCTCTCTCCTCGTTGTTGTATACCCACAAATTTATTGGCGGTTCATGGCACTTTGAGTCTGGATCGCCGTATTTACCGTCGCAGTAAACGACGTTTGGCGGTTCTGCAAGCTCGCTGCTATCGAACGATAGGTGAACAAAATACAGTTTACGCTTCAGGAGGGCATTAACTTCGTCCCAATTCACGCGTACGCCGCCACCACAGATGTCCGAAGGCAAGTCATCTTTGCGACACTGCTCGCTGTCGGCGGGAGGTGTGAACATGCGTGACTTGAACTCCGCAAGTAGGCGAGTACGATTTGCGGCCAACAATGCGTCAAAAGCAGCGAGAAGCGTATGAGTATCTAGTACCCATCCCGAAGCCGATCGCATGCTTGGCGTGTCATCTTGGTGAAACCCTTGCGCTCCAAATGCATCAACCGTCAGGACCACGATCTGGTCGCAGTTCGTTAAGAGGCGATGCGAGTCTTCAATCAATGCTCTTTTCACCGCCAGTAGACCAAGGTTGTCAACGTTTCCGCCGTCGATGAGATGGATGAACCTCGGCTTTCCCAACTCCCGCTCGGTCGAGCCTAACCGAAATCGGTTTAGAACGACGGGAGAAAGCAACCCGGGAAACGCTGCAGATGCTGCGACAGCACGGGAGAGAGGCAACGTCGAGTAATTGACACCGATGGAGTCTAGGTCCGACGGTGAAAACGTGAACAGACTCCCGAACGGTCGAGGCTGAAATGCCGTGGTGCCTTCGGCTGTGGCAACGGTAGAATTGATAATAATCTGGGGACGATTTGGATTAAAGTCGCCAAGTGTCAGTTGCCGTTTAGCTGGCGACAGTCCAAACAAAACGCTTGAGTTCAAAGCCGCAAAAAACGCGTCTGTACGATTCGTGTGACCGAAAATGTAGCCGCCAAGGAACTCAGGATTTGCTAGTTGTTCGGCCATGTCGAATTTCAAATTTTCAGCGAGCCGTGTGCGAATCAGTGAATCATTCCATACAGGCCGCCAACTGTCCCCTGTAGTCCGGTCGGTTGAAATGCCGTACAGCGCGGCGGCTAGCGATCCTCCTGACACGGACGAAACAACGTTGATGTAGTTCGTTAGATCAGTTCCGTCGACGTCCTTTAACTCTGATATTACGCGCGCGCCTAAATAGGCAGCTCGAGACCCTCCCCCTGAAATGGTCAAGAAGAATGCGGTATTTTGGCCGCTACCGTTTGCAGAACACACCTGTTTCTGGAGAATTGGTTCGGAGCGGTTTCCGACCGAGAGTGATGCTTCGGGTGATCCGGCGATATTTGGTGCGCATCCAACGGCCAATATTGCAGCGATTAGAAGCGAGGAGATCAAAGCGACTCGGTTTTGCATGTTAAATACGAAAATTATTAGGCCTGTCCCTTATTGTGATGCTCGGTGACCATTGTTTGCGCTATCTATGCACGCACACGACTTTGGCGTGGCCGGTGTCCGAAGAGTGTTGCGCTCCGAACGACAGTTTTCTAATTCGATAGCGAGATACAAGTGGCCGGCAGGCGGTGCATGCGGCCGATTATTCGTGGCCGAATGCCGACAACCTGTCCCATGTTCCCCAAAATTTGCAAAGAACAACAAAAAAGGCCCTTGCGGGCCTTTCGTAGACGAGGTTCGGACAACGCTTACCGAGTCAGCGCCGTAAACCCGTCCAGCAATCGATCGACATCAGCTGCCTGAATCGCGCCCATCGTCGAGATCCGGAACAGTTCCTTTGACAGCCCGCCTTGCCCCGCGTAAATCACGAAGCCACGCGCCTTCAGTCCGTCGTGCAGCGCTTCATACGTCATACCCTGCGGCAACCGATACGCACGCAGGACGACCGACGACGCGCCTTCCGGCAGCACCAGCGGCATGCCGCGCGCAGCAAGCCCGGCTTGAGCCTGGTCGGCAAGCGCCTTGTAATGCGCATGCCGCGCACGCCAACCGCCGGCCTCATCGAACTCGCGCAGCGCCTCGACGAGCGCGTAATACGCATGCACGGACGGCGTAAACGGCGTATTTCGCTGATCCTGCAGCTTCGCGAGACGGCCGAGATCGAGGTAATAGGTACGGCTCGCCGCTTTCGCGAGCGCGCTGCGGCGCACGATCACGAACGCCGCGCCCGGCACGCCGTGCAGGCATTTGTTCGCGGTCGCGGCAACCGCGTCGATGTCGCCGCCGGCGAAGTCGATCGCTTCCGCGCCGAAGCTGCTGACACCGTCCACGAGCATCTTCACGCCGCGCGCACGGCACACTTCTGCAATCGCGCCGAGGTCGTTCAGTCGGCCCGTCGTCGTTTCGTGATGAATCACGGCGACATGCGAATACCCACCCGCATCGAGCTTCGCAGCGATCTGCGCGAGATCGGGCGCCTGCATCCACTCATGCTTCAACACCGCATGCGCGATGCCGTACTGCGTGGCGATCTGCGTGATCCGCTCGCCGTACACGCCGTTCTCGATCACGAGCAGCTTGCCGTCCTGCGGCACGAGCGCCGCGATCATGCTTTCGACGGCGGCCGTGCCCGAGCCCGTCATCAGCACGGCGGCCCATTCGGCCGGATCGAGTTCGTACGCGGCGACGAGGCGCGCGCGCGCTTCATCCTGCAGGTCGAAGAATTCGCTTTCGCGATGACACAGATCGGGTTGCAGCAGGCTGCGGCGCACGCGTTCGGAGAGCGTGACCGGGCCGGGGTTCAGCAGCAGCATCAATGGGCTCCTTCAACGTGGGCTTCGGTCTGCGCGGCGCCGATGTGCCGCATCAGACGGGTCTTGACCTCGACCGGCGTGACGGTCGGGCGGGGCAGGCCGTCGGGTACGCCCGTGCGGATCCCCACGCGAACGAACTGCACACCGGATGGCCGGACCCCGTCGGCTTGAGTGGAAAGCGTCGCATCGAGCACGTCGAGCGTATCGCCTTCGACCGCCGACGCGTAGCCGCACGCGGCCGCGACACCCGCGAACGACACATGCTGCGACACCGTCGCCTGGCCGCCCGTCGATTCGTGCGCGCCGTTGTCGAGCAGCACGTGCGTGAGGTTGGCCGGGCCGTAGGTGCCGAGCGTCGCGAACACGCCCATGCGCATCAGCGCGGCGCCGTCGCCGTCGACGGCCACCACGTGCAGGTCGGGGCGCGCGAGCGCGAGGCCGAGCGCGAGCGGCGTCACGCAGCCCATCGAGCCGACCATGTACAGCTGGTTCGGGCGATCGTCGAGCGCGTAGAGTTCGCGACCGCAGAAACCGGTCGACGCGAGCACGACGGTCGAATCGACCGGCGTATGCGCGATCACGCGCTGCAGCGCGTCGTGACGGGTCGGCCACGCATCGGCCGACGCCGCGCCCGACGCCGATTGCGCGGCGACGTGCGCACGCGGCTTCGCGGCCGGGTTCGCCTTCAGCTCATACGGCGCGACGCTGCCTTTCTGCATCACGAGCGCGTACGGGCGGCCCGTTTCGTCCATGTGCGCGATCGCGCGGTCGAGCGCCGGGCCGACCTGTTCGGGGTCGGTCGGGAACGTCTCCCACGGAATCTCCATCGTATCGAGCATCGCGGGCGTGATCGGGCCCATCAGCGCGTGCTGCGGCTCGTCGGCCACGCCCGGCTGGCCGCGCCACGTGACGATCAGCAATTGCGGCAGGCGGAACGTCCAGGTGAGCGACGTGAGCGGGCTCACCGCGTTGCCGAGCCCCGAGTTCTGCATCATCGCGATCCCGCGCTTGCCGCCGAGCGTCGCGCCTGCGATCAGCGCGACCGCGTCGCCTTCGTTCGCGGCCGACACGTAGTGCAGCGTCGGGTCCTGCAACACGTAATTGATGAACGGCGTCAGGTACGAGCAGGGCACGCCCGCGTACCAGTCGAAGCCGCGTTCGCGCGCGGCCTCGACGAACTGGGCCGCTTCGATCATTGCGCGCCCCCGTTGCCGGTGCCCGGTTCGGACAGCGGCGTCTGGCCGTGCGCGAAGTCGCCCGCGCGGCGGAAGTCTTCCAGGTCGTTGACGCCGCGCCAGTGGCCGTGCACGTACTGCACCTCGATCTTCTCGCCGGCGGCGATCAGTTCGTTCAGCAGCGACGGAATGTCGAGCGTGTCGAAATCAGGGCGCGCCTGCAGCGTCGCGAGCATCGCCTTCAGGCGATCGACGCCCGCGCCGCGCACGTTCAGCAGGCCGATCCAGCGGCCGTGCGGCGTGCTCGTGGCGACGTCGCTCGACACACGTTGCAGGTAGGTCTTCTGGCCGAACAGGCCGCGATCGTCGGCCGCCGAGCAGAGGGCGAAGTCGCGCACGCTCTGGTTGGTCTCGGTGAGCGACGAATCGACCACCACGCTGAACTCGGCCTCGCTCTCCGCGAGGTCGCGCACGATGTAGCTGCGGAACAGCAGATCGCCGTACGAGATCACGGTGTCGCCGGTCAGGCGTTCGGCCGCGCAGGCGAGCGACGCGAGCTCGCCCGTTTCCGCGTGGCGCTCGTTGACGACGAGCTTGATGCCCGACGTATCGATCGCATCGGCGCGATAGCCGCCGACCACGGTGATGTCGTTTACGCCATGCGTCTTGAAGCCGTCGACGAGCCAGCGCAGCAGCGGCTTGCCGGCGACCGGCAGCATGACCTTCGGCTTGTCTTCGGTCACGGCTTCGAGGCCCTTGCCGCGGCTCGCGGCGAGCACGATCGCGGCATTCGACGCGCGCGACGACGACGACAGGTAGATACGCTCGGCGGCCGAGTACTCGTCGGCGTCCTGCAGGCGGAAGATCTCGTTGACCGATGCCACGCGGTCCTCGACGTTGATCAGCGTTTCGCTCTCGTGGATCTCGCGCGCGGTCGCCTGCATCGCGGATGCCGACGCGCGGATCAGATGATTCGCCCAGATCACGGTGCTGATGCCGGCCTGGCGGAACACGTCGGTCGGCGTGCTGTAGTACTTGGTCGGCACGATCACGAGCGGCGCCTTGCCGCTCCATTCGCGCGCGAACTGCAGGATCTCGTCCGGGCGCGACAGCTTGCTGTGGATCAGGATCGCGTCGGCGCCGGCTTCCGCATACGCGTTCGCGCGGCGCAGCGCCTCGTCCATCCCCCAGCCCGCGATCAGCGCCTCGACGCGCGCGACGATCGAGAAGTCGGGATCGGTCTGCGAATCCTTGCCGGCCTTGATCTTGCCGCAGAACTCGTCGATTTCCGCGAGCGGCTGGCGCTCGCCGCCGATGAAGCTGTTCGTCTTCGGGAACTGCTTGTCCTCGATGCACACGCCCGCGATGCCGCGCTGTTCGAGCTTCTTCACGAGGCGGCGCACGTTGTTGAAGTTGCCGTAGCCGGTGTCGCCGTCGAGCAGGATCGGCAGGTCGCTCGCGTCAGCCATGAATTCGAGCACGTCGACGACTTGCGTCCAGCTCGCTTCGTTGTTGTCGCGCACGCCGAACTGCGCGGAGATCGCGAGGCCCGACGCCCAGATACCCTTGAAGCCGGCCTCGCGGACGATCCGCGCGGACAGGCCGTTGTGCGCTTCCATCAGGAATTCGAGATCGCTGCTGACGAGCATGCGGCGCAGGCGCGCGCTGCGTGATTCGGTGAAGTTGGGTTCGCGTGCGTTCATCGTGCGGCTCCGGCGGTGGTGCGTTGAATCAGGGGAAGAATGTCTTGCGTCGCGCGTGCGACGTCGTTCGGGAAATCGATCTCGATCCACGGCAAGCCGGTGACGTCGGCGACGTCGAACGAATGGCCGCCTTCGAGCAGCAGGTCGCGCACGGCTTCCTCGTGCGGCATGTTCGCGCGGCCGCTGTCGACGTAGCCCGCGACGAGGGTCGCGAGGCGGCGCGCGGTGCCTTCGGTGAAGCGGAAGAAGCCGACCGATTCGCCGATCGTGTCGTAGTCGAGGTCGACCGCGAGCTGCTTGCGCAGCTCGACCGGCACGCCGTTCTTCAGGCACAGCTTGACGGGTTCGTCGCCGGCCTCGAAGTCGCGGTCGATCAGCAGGCGGTCGACCGTCTTGTCGGCATCGGCCACCAGCGCGTGCAGGATGTTCTCGTCGTACAGCACGTCCGCGTCCATCAGCAGCACGTCGCCGCCGCGCGTCATCGCATCGGCGACGGTATGCACGGTCAGCACGCTGCCGAGGTCGTAGCGCTCGTTGATCACGATCTCGGCGGTGCGGCCGAGGCGCTTCAGTTCCTGCTCGACCTTCTCGTGCTGGAAGCCGAGCCCGAGCACGATTTCATCGACGCCCGCGGCGTCGAGCACACGCAGATGGCGCTCGAGCAGCGACACGTCGTCGAAGCGCAGCAGGCACTTCGGGAACTGCGCCTCGGGCGGTTGTTGCAGGCGCAAGCCGAGGCCTGCCGCAAGAATGATGGCTCGCATGGGTTCTCCAACCAAAAAGCCGGCGATCTGAACGATCAGTCGGCGAGCGGCTGCGGCGCACGGCGCCGCTGCCAGTTTCTTTCACTGAAATGCAGATAGAGCAGGCCGGGCAGGCCGAGCGCGAGTTCGCGCGCGCGCTTCGCGAGCGACAGCGCGAGCGCCGCGTCGGGCGGCAAGCCGACCAGCGGCGCGAGCAGCAGGTAGCCGCCTTCCTGCGCGCCGAGCGAGCCCGGGATCGCGAAGGCTGCGCCACGAATCGCCTGGCCGACGCTTTCGAGCAGCAGCGCGTCGAGCCAGCTCACCGGGTGCCCGAGGAAGTGCAGCGCGAGCCACACTTCCGCGGTGCCGACGATCCAGCCCGCGAGACTCAACGCGAAGGTCTTCGCGACTTTCGCGCGATCGCGGTACAGCGCGCCGACCGCGTCGTCGATCGCGTCGGCGCGCGTGGCCAGCGACGACCAGTCGCGCGGGCCGAGCAGCTTCGACGCGAGGCGCAGGCCGCGGCCGAACAGCCCGCGCCGCTGTGCCGCGTAGAACGCGACGGCGAGCGCGCCGAGCACGCCGGTGGCGATCAGCGCGGGCGTGCGCAGATACGCGACCGACTCGTGCGTCGCATACAGGCTGAACGCGGCGATGCCGATCAGCGCGAACGCCATCTGCGCGAGCGCCTGCATCGTCGTGCTGACGGTCACGGCGGCGGCCGCGTCGGCCATCCGCGTGCCGCGCTGCGCGAGGTGGCGCACCATCAGCACCGGGCCGCCGATCTGCCCGGCGGGCAGCAGGCTGTTCACCGATTCGCCGACCCAGCGCGCGCGCAGCGCGTTGCCGAGTTCGGCGCCCGGCTGCCCGCGGCGGAACATCACGGAGATCGCGACCGCGTCGATCGCGAGCGGCACGACGTGGAACGCCGCGACGAGCGCGAGGCCCCAGCCGGCCGCGAGGAACGTGGACGCCACCGCGCCGACGCCCTGCCAGGCCAGCAGTGCGATGAAGAGTGCGGTCCCGAGGGACAGCAGGATGAGGCCCGCGCGTGTCATGACCCGCTCGTGCGTCGCGTCGCCAGTTGCTTGAACACCTGGCGGAAACCGAAATACGCGATCGCGTCCTTCATGTTCGAGATGAAGCGCTTCCACGGCCGCATGCCGGGGTTCGTCACGTATTCGAACGTGAGCGACACGCGCATCTCGTTCTGGCCGAGCGGCGTGATGCGGTGGCGCAGCTTGTCGCCGTCGAACAGCACGATGCCGCCGTCGGCGATCTGCACGGAGCCCGGTTCGTCGGCGACGTCCGGGTTGCGCGTATGCAGCTCGTAGTCGAGCCGGCACGACGATTCGTCGATCACGCCGATCAGCAGCGTGTAGCGCCGGCCGTCGTAGTACGACGTGTCGTAGTGCCAGCCGATGTGGTCGCCGGGCTTCGTGTAGTAATACAGCGCGTACGCGTGCGGATCGTCGGCCGGCGACAGCATCAGCTTGTCGCCGGTGATCTTCTCGAGGAAGGAGATGAGTGCCTTCGAGCGGTACAGCTCGGCGATGTACGGCGCCTGCTCGTCGATCGTATGGCGGCTCACGCTGCCGCCCTGCTTGTGGCCGGGCAGGTAATTGCGGTTCAGGCCGGCCTGCATCGCGCGGGCGGCGTTCGCCAGCTTCGCGTGCGCGTCGGGCGGCAGGAACGCGTCGAGATAGAGGAACGAGCCCTGGCGCGTGTAGTCGCCGCGCAGGCGGTCGAGGTCGAGCTGGCCGACGCAGTCGGCCACGGTGCGGTCGGGATCGGCCGCGGCCGCGCGCACGGGCGCGGGGCGTGCCGGGCTCAGCACGGAATCGTCGCGCGTGCTAGGAGTCATTTGGAAGCCTGGATTTCGGTTGGGTTCTGCGCGGCCGGGTTCTGCGGAAGGTTGCCGCGCCGCACGATGCGCCACCAGTCGATCACGACCCAGGCGGCGAACAGCGGGGCGCCGATCGACGCCGCGAGCAGGAACGGCTCGACGCCGTCCACGAGCGTCACGATCGGCAGCAGGTACAGCACGTCTTCGGTCTCGAAGCCGCCGGCGAACGCCTGCTTGGTGCCGGCCTTGCCGGCGATCGACTCGATCCGCATGCGCAGGAAGAAAATCAGTGCGACGGCCGCGCCGGCCACCGCGCCGAGCAGCACCGGCGACGCGGCCATCTGGCCGCCCTGCGCGACGATGCCGACGCCCATGCTGACGAACAGCGCGACCGTTACGAGCGCATCCGCCGCGAGGTCGTAAAAATGACCGATCTTGCTGGACTTGCCGCTGATGCGCGCGAGCTCGCCGTCGGTGTGGTCGACGAAGTTCGACAGCACGATCAGGAACGCGCCTGCATTGCTCCAGCCGAAACCGCCGTGCGCGAGGCACCAGGCGCCGGCGAGGCCGATCAGCAGACGAAGGGTAGTGAGGTGATTCGGGGTGACCGGCGTATCGACGAGCGGTCGGACAAGCGAGCGCGCGAGCCGCGCATCCCAGGTGCGTGGCGGGGGCGGCTCGGGTCGTGTGGCGGTTTTTCTTTGGTCCATCGGCGAAATATATACGGAATTGTAATTTGGTGCTTTTTATTCGATCAATGTCCTGACATACGGGAGTGTTACCGCGTCTTGCAGGCATCGGCCGGTTCAAAAACACACCTATGAACGAGGCGGCCAACCGGGCCGCCGGACCCGTCTTCCAGTGTGGTCCGCATCGCGCGGCTGTCAAGGCCGGACGGGCCTCGTAGGCCGATCCGACCGGGTTTTTCGCGCCGGTCGGCGATCGCGAACCGGCGATTCGCTCGATGCTTTCATGTGCCTTTCGCGTGCGCCCGGCGCGGGCGGATCGCCTGTCACAGAACGGTCGTTCGATACCCGGCAAATCCGGCAAGGATCTTTTGCATCCAGCGGACATTTCGCAGCGATGGCCTCTGCGATACTCCGGACCGTGCCCGTGGTGCCGGGCCGCCCCTCGCGGCCCCAAGGGCTTCGCGTCGCTCAGGAGACACCCCCCGCGACGTCAACGACAGACCCAAGCGTCAGATAACCAGCCATGTCTTCTTCACGCATCCTCGCTCCCGCCCTGCGTTCGCTCGTCCGCACCGCCGACGAAGCCGCCGCGCTGATCCGCCCCGGCATGACCGTCGCCATGAGCGGCTTCACCGGGTCGGGCTATCCGAAGGCCGTGCCGGCCGCGCTGGCCGCCCATATCGACGCGGCGCACGCGCGCGGCGAGGACTTCCGGATCAACGTACTGACGGGCGCGTCGACCGCACCGGAACTCGACGGCGCGCTCGCCCGCACCAACGGCATCTCGATGCGCTTGCCGTACCAGTCCGACCCGACGTTGCGCGACAAGATCAACGGCGGCGAAGTCGATTACCAGGACGTCCACCTGAGCCACGTCGCGCAATACGCGTGGTTCGGGCTGTACGGCGACCTCGACGTCGCGATCGTCGAGGTCGCGGGCATCCGCGAGGACGGCCTGCTGATCCCGTCCGCGTCGATCGGCAACAACAAGACCTGGCTGGAGCGCGCGAAGCACGTGATCCTCGAAGTGAATGCGCGCCAGCCGCTCGGCCTCGACGGGATGCACGACATCTATTACGGCACCGCGCTGCCGCCGCACCGCAAGCCGATTCCGCTGACGAAGAGCGACGACCGGATCGGCGAGCCGTACCTGCGCTGTCCTGCCGACAAGATCGTCGCGATCGTCGAGACCGACGCGCCCGATCGCAGCAATGCATTCTCCGCGCCGGATGCGACGTCCAAGCAGATCGCGCTGCAACTGATCGATTTCCTGCGCCACGAAGTGAAGCGCGGCCGCCTGCCGGAAAACCTGCTGCCGCTGCAGTCGGGCGTCGGCAACATCACGAACGCGGTGCTCGCGGAGCTCAGCTCGGCCGGCTTCTCGAACCTGACGGCCTACACCGAGGTGATCCAGGACGGCATGCTCGACCTGCTCGACGACGGCACGCTGAGCTTCGCGTCGGCCACCGCGCTGTCGCTGAGCCCGGCCGCCGTGCAGCGTTTCGCCGACGAAATCGCGACGTTCCGCGAGAAGATCGTGCTGCGCCCGCAGGAGATCAGCAACCATCCGGAGCTCGTGCGCCGGCTCGGCTGCATCGCGATGAACGGGATGATCGAAGCCGACATCTACGGCAACGTGAACTCGACGCACGTGATGGGCACGAAGATCCAGAACGGCATCGGCGGCTCGGGCGACTTCGCGCGCAACGGCTACCTGTCGTGCTTCATGTCGGCGAGCACCGCGAAGGGCGGGGCGATCTCGCGGATCGTGCCGATGGCGAGCCACGTCGACCATACCGAGCACGATGTCGCGGTGGTCGTCACCGAGCAGGGGCTGGCCGACCTGCGCGGCCTGTCGCCGAAGCAGCGCGCGCGCAAGATCATCGCGACCTGCGCGCACCCGGACTATCGCCCGATGCTCGAGGACTACTTCGAGCGGGCGTCGCGCGACAGCTTCGGCAAGCACACGCCGCACCTGCTCGCCGAGGCGCTGTCGTGGCACGAACGCTACGTGCGCACCGGGACGATGAAGGCCTGACGCGGCCTCGGACGGGCGCATGCGCGCCCGTCAATCCAGCGCCGCATGCGCGACGTCGACACTCGCCGTTTTCTGCGGCGGGCGGATCAGCAGCAACAGCGGGATCATCAGCAGCGTCGCGACGAACATCAGCTTGAAATCGTTCAGGTACGCGATCATCGCGGCCTGCTGGTTGATCGTGCGGTCGAGCAGCGCGAGGTCGACACGGCTGCCGGCCAGCGCCTGCACGGCCGGGTCGAACGGCGTGATGTGGGTCGCGAGGTCGGCATGCGCGACCTGCGTGTTGCGCGTCATCAGCGTCTGCACGATCGAGATGCCGATACTGCTGCCGATGTTGCGCATCAGGCTGTAGGTGGCCGTGCCGTCCGCGCGCAGCTCGGGCGGCAGCGTCGAGAACGACAGCGCGCTCAGCGGCACGAACACGAGCCCGAGGCCGAAGCCCTGGATCACGCCGGGCCATACGATGTCCGCTTCGGACAGCACGATCGTGTACTGCATCATCTGCCACAGCGCGAGCGCGGAAATCGCCAGCCCGGCGAGCAGCAGCATCCGCGCATCCACGTATTTCAGCAGCCTCCCGACGAACAGCATCGCGATCATCGTGCCGGCGCCGCTCGGCGCGGTGACGAGGCCCGTCGTCGCGACCGGATAGCCCATCAGGTTCTGCAGCATCGGCGGCAGCAGCGCGCGAGTGGCATACAGCACCGCGCCGACCACGAAGATGAACAGCGTGCCCGTCGCGAAATTCGGATCGCGCAGCAATTCCGACTTGAAGAACGACGCCTTGCCGACGGTCGCCGTGTGTGCGAGGAAGAACGCGAAGCTCAGGGCCGCGACGAGCGCCTCGATGCGGATCTCGTACGAACCGAACCAGTCGAGCTGCTCGCCGCGATCGAGCATCGCCTGGAACGCGCCGATCGCGAGCGCGAGCGTCGCGAAGCCGAACGCGTCGAATTTCACGTGCGGACGCGGCGCGCGTGCCGGCAGGAAGGTCATCACGCCGGCGAGCGCGAACGCGCCGATCGGCACGTTGATGAAGAACACCCAGCGCCAGTTGTAGCTGTCGGTGAGCCAGCCGCCGAGCGTCGGGCCGAGAATGGGGCCGACCATCACGCCCATTCCCCAGATCGCCATTGCCTGGCCCTGTTTCTCGCGCGGATTGATGTCGAGCAGGATCGATTGCGACAGCGGCACCAGTGCGGCGCCGAACACACCCTGCAGCAGCCGCGCGCCGACGATCTGCACGAGCGTCTCCGACAGCCCGCACAGCGCCGACGCCACCGTGAAGCCCGCAATCGATACGATCAGCAGCCGCTTCACGCTGAGCCGGTCGGACAGCCAGCCGGTGAGCGGCGTCGCGATCGCCGCCGCGACGATGTAGGAGGTCAGCACCCACGTGATTTCGTCCTGCGACGCGGACAGCGTGCCCTGCATGTGCGGCAGCGCGACGTTCGCGATGGTGCTGTCGAGGGTCTGGATCAGCGTGGCGAGCATGATCGACAGGGTCAGCATCGGCCGGTTCAGGGCGGGCGAGGAGGGGGTATCGGCGGCGTCGGCGGCGGGGTTCAAGCGGTGTCTCCGTGGGGCGGCCGCCGTGGTCAGCGATCCGGTATGGCGTAAATTATAAGCATGCTTATTATATAGCCGCTTATCGCTGGGTCGCGAGCCACGGGCCGGTTCCGGCTTGACCCTATAATCGCCGCATGGACAAGACCTACGAGAACCGGATCGGTTACCTGATCGCCGACGTGGCCCGTCTGAACGGACGCCTGTTCGACCGGCGCGCGAAGCGCATCGGGCTGACGCGGGCGCAAAGCCGCGTGCTCGCGTACCTCACGTGGAAGGGCGAGATGAACCAGGCGCGGCTCGCCGAATGGCTCGAGATCACGCCGATCTCGCTCACGCGGCTGCTCGACCGGATGGAAAGCTATGGCTGGATCGAACGCATCGCGAACGACGACGACCGCCGCGCGTTCGTGATCCGGCTGACCGACAAGTCGCGCGAGATCTTTCCGCAGATGCTGGAGGTGGGCGATACCGTCGCCGACGACGGGCTGCGCGGCTTCACGCCCGACGAGCGCGATACGCTGGTGCGGCTGCTCGGGCGGGTGCGCCGCAACCTGATCGACTGCGGCGGCGAGTGACGCGGGTGTCCGGCCGGGCGCACCGGGCAACGGGAATGCGTGGTGAATCCCGGCCGCGTGTACGGGGACGGTGAAGGAGGCCGAGGGGATGCCGGTGCGCTGCTTAACGCGACAGCGCCGCCAGCATGTACGCCGCAAGATAGAGTCCCACCCCGTACGACAGATGCGTGACGAGGCTGCGCCGGCGCGCGACACCCGGCTGCGGCGTGCGCGACGCCGCGATGCCGAAGCCGAACGCCGGCTGCATCACGAAGAACGGCGCGACCACGCTCGCGAGCCCGGCGACGAGTGCGGGAAGCGGCGTCGGCGCATCGATCCATGCCGGGCCGGCGATCAGCACGGGTAGTGCCGCGAACGCGATGCCGATCGCGTAATGCGCGACCCAGCCGAGCGCGCGTTCGCCGGGCACGGGTGCGGCGGCGACGATCGACGCATGCCGGAACCGGCCGTGCATCATGTGGCCGAGCCAGCGGCCGACCAGTGCGTAGTCGAGCGACGGAATCCCGAACGCTTGCCGCCGGAACAGCGTCCATAGGTCCATCAACAGCGTGGCGCCCGCGCCGATCAACAGCAATTTGAGCAGGATGTCGGATGGGCTCATCGCACACCTCCGCTACGGACGGCGATGGCGATGCGGCACGACGGAATACGACGCGGGTTCAACGGTTTCATGGCGGTCCGGGCTTGTCTTCATGGAGTCGAGCGACTATCTTGCAACTTCAAGTTCACTTGAGGTCAAGCATGAGCCGACTGGACATTGCGGACGTTGCGCGGCGCACGGGGCTGCCCGCATCGACGCTGCGTTACTACGAGGAAAAAGGGCTGATCGTTCCGATTGGCCGGCATGGGCTGCGGCGGCAATACGACGAGGCGGTGCTGGAGCGCCTGGCGTTGATCGCGCTCGGCCGCGAGGCCGGTTTCTCGCTCGACGACATCCTCGCGATGGTCGGCGCGGAGGGGCGACCCGCGATCGATCGCGCGAAACTCGACGGCAAGGCCGACGAGCTCGACCGCACGATCCGCCGTCTCGGCGCCGTGCGCGATGCGCTGCGGCATGCGGCCGTGTGCCCGGCCGCGAACCATCTCGAATGTCCGTCGTTCCAGAAACTGCTGCGCATTGCCGCACATCGTCATCCGGCGCGCCGGGCGAAGGGGGAAGGTGCGTAGCCGGCGGGCCGGCGCGAAGCGGGCGGTGCGGTAGCGGGTCGGCAGGAAGGCGGCGACGTGGCGACGCCATCGGCTTGACGTGCCGGGTCGAGAAAAGGCGAAGCCGTCAGTGGGGCTTTCGATTTAAGCGAAGCCGCCTACGCCGGACTCACCCCGCGTAATACACGCGGCATTCCATCTCGCGCCCGCGCACGATCCGCTTGCCGACGAGCGCGCCGTACGTTTCGGTGAAGACGGTGCGCTGGTGCTCGCACTGCACGGCGTCGTAGAAGTAGAGCGAGACCCAGTCGGTCGGTCGATCGGCTTCCGGCGTGCGCATGGCCGCGTGCTGGCTCAGCGCCGTGAAATGCCAGCCGCCCTTGGTCATGTGCATCACCGGCGGCGGCACGTAACCGTCCGCGTTCAGGCGTCGGTGCGCGAGCGTCGGCAGCACGCCCGCGGCCGCCTTGTTGCGGTACTGGCGATCGATGTACAGCAGCAGTTCGACGGGCGGTTCCGTGCCGGGGCCGGCGCTTTGCATGTGGCCTTGCCAGCGCCGGCGGCGGCTCAGCACGTCGTCGAGCGCGGCGCGGATGCCGACCGCGCGCCGCGGGCCGACGCCCGCGATCGTTTCGAGCTGGCCGTTGCGCGCCGCGCGTTCGAGCTCCTCCAGCGTGTCGATGTGCAGCGCGTCATGAATGCGCAGCGCGAGCGCGTGGCCGATGCCCGGCACCGCTTCGAACGCCGACGCGCGTTCCGCGTCACCGCGCAAGCGGTCGAGCTGGCGCCAGCGGCCCGTCACCAGCAGCTCGGCGATCGCCTGCGCGACGCCCGCGCCGATGTCGGGCAGCGCGCCGAGCGCCTCGACGCCGCCGGTGTCGAACACGCCGCGGATGTCGCGGTCGAGCGCGTCGACCGTATCGGCTGCGGCGCGGTACGCGGCCACCCGGTACGGGTTCGCGCCCTGGTCGACGAGCCACTGCGCGGCCTCGCGCAGGCAGGCCGCGACAGGCCGGTTTTCCTCGTACGTCTGGCTGACGGTCGACTGCATGGCAAGGGACCCGGAAAGCACAAACGGAATGGACGCGGCGAACGATGCGCCGGTCGGCTGTCAACCATTGTCGCGACGCGCGATGAAGAAAACTTGATGCGCGTCAATGGCAAACGTAACACAGGCGCGCGGCGCACGGTCGTGCCGGAACGCGGCACGACCGTGCGCGTTGCGCGATGCGCTTACGCGTCGAGAAACGACTGTGCGTTCTCGGCTTCGGCGGCCGTACGCAGCGCGGCGAGCGCCCGTTTCTCGATCTGCCGGACACGCTCGCGCGACATCCCCGCATCCTGCGCGATCGCGTCGTAGGTGTCGGGCTCGGCGCCGCCGAGGCCGAACCGCCGGCGCAGCACGTCGGCCTCGGTCGGCGTGACCGAGCGCAGCAGCGATCGCACGCAGTCGCGCATGCGCGTGTCGGCCAGTTGCTCGAACGGGCTGGCCGATGCCTGGTCCTCGATCAGTTCCACGAGGCCGGTGTCTGCGTCCGGCAGCGGCGTATCGAGCGAGACCGGCTCGGCGGGCAGCGCGAGCACCGCACGCAGCTTGTCTTCGGCGAGGCCGGTTTCAGCCGCGAGCTCGGCCGGCGTGGCGCGGCGGCCCGTGCGCTGGCGAAAGCGCAGTGCATGCCGCTGCACGCGCTGGTACTGATCGCCGACGTGCACCGGCACGCGGATCGTACGCGAGCGATCCGCGACCGCGCGTGCGATCGCCTGGCGAATCCACCAGGTCGCATAGGTCGAGAACTTGAACCCACGCCGGTATTCGAATTTCTCGATCGCGCGCATCAGGCCGAGACAGCCGTCCTGCACGAGGTCGGACAGATCGACGCCGCGGTTCAGGTACTTGCGCGCGATCGACAGCACGAGCCGCAGGTTCGCCTCGAGCATCGCCCGCGTCGCGTCGCGCACTTTTTGCTGGCCGTCGCTCAACGCGGCTGCAAGTGCGCGCCGTGCGACCGCGTCGAAGTACGCGGCGTCGACCGCCGACGGATCATCGGAGGCGGCCGCGAGCGCGCGCACGGTACGGCTTGCGTCGTCGACGG
>NZ_BBSK01000095.1:0-107792 GCF_001319805.1 Burkholderia sp. E168m22 | reverse complement strand
CGATCTCGCGGGCGAGCACGATTTCACCTTCGCGCGTGAGCAGCGGCACCGCATGCATGCGCCGCATGTAGAGCGCGAGCGGATCGGTCGACGCGCTCGTACCGCGCGCGAGGTCGCCGAGCATGGCCCGGCCTTCGTCGAGCGCGTCGCGATCGACCTCGACCGGCGCCGCGCCGGCAAACGGTGCGGGCACGGCCGGCTCGTCGAGTACCGCGATGCCGATGTCGGCCAGCGCGGCGCGCACGACGTCGAGCGCGTCGGAGCTGTCGCTTTCGGGCGGCAGCGCGTCGACGAGGTCGGCGTGCGTCAGATAACCCTGCTCGCCGGCGAGCGCCAGCAGCTGGATGATCGGATCGAGCGGTGTGTCCGCCCGGGGAGTGGGGCGTGGCGTAGTCATGTCGATGGCGGCGCGAGCCGCGTTCCTGTCAGGGCGGGCCGAAGCTCGCCGGTTTGCGGTTGCCGGTGGGTCGCGGACGCCCGTCCGCGCCGGTCAGCCCGACATCGTTCAAGTTGAGGGCATTTGCGCCAACTTCAACGCCGGCGCCGCGGACGGGCCAGCACGCGGCGTTCCTGCCCCGCCGTGCGGGGCAGGAAACAAAAAGTAACCGATCATACGCGCGGAAATCTGCAGGGGACGTAAGCTAGAGTCAGGCGCGCGCCCGGCGGCGACGCGCGGATTCTGCCGGAGTACGAGATGAACCCGATTTCCGCCGCGAGGCCCGCCGTCGTCGCGCTGGCCGCAGCGATGCTGGGCGGCTGCTACTACACGAGCCCGTACGGTTATGCACCTTATTACGCGCCGGTGCCCGCCACGGTGACGCAGCGCGAGATTCCAGTCGCACCGACCGCGTCCGGTCCGGTGCCGTCGACCGTACCCCAGGCGCAGGTCGACGTCGGCCCGGCGGTGCCGGTGTATGTCGCCCCGGCCTACGTGCCGCCGCCGTACCCGTATTACTACCCGGCGTACTACTCCGGCTGGTACGGGCCGCCCGTGACGATCGGCTTCTGGGGCCGCTGGGGCGGCGGCGGATACTGGGGCGGCCGCGGCGGTTACTGGCATCGTCCGTGGGGCGGCGGGCATTGGGGTGGCGGCCACTGGGGCGGCGGCCATCGGCACTGACCGGCGCGCGGCGGCGCGGCGCGGGAGAGCATCATGAGGAACACGATTGTCCGAAGTCTGTGCGTCGTCCTGGCCGGCCTCGCGGCCGCACCGGGCGTCGCCGATGCGCAGAGCAGCGCTTACACGAACTCGCCGGCCGAGCTGTTTGCCGGGCCGGCGCCCGATTATCCGGTGGTCGCGCAGATCCCGCCCGGTACCGCGCTGGATGTGTTCGGCTGTCTGAGCGACTACGCGTGGTGCGATGTCGCGCTGCCGGGCGTGCGCGGCTGGATCGATGCGCAGTTGCTCGACTATCCGTACCAGGGCAGCTACGTGCCGTTGCTCCAATACGGCGCGATCATCGGCGTGCCGGTGACCGGTTTCGCGATCGGCGCGTACTGGGATCGCTATTACCGGCACCGCCCGTGGTATCCCGACCGTGATCGCTGGGCGCATCGTGCGGAGCCGAGGCTCGGCCCCGGCGGCGTGCCGCCCGCGCAAGGGCGTCCGCAACCGGGTGCGCCGATGCAGGTCGCGCCGGGCGGCCCGCCGCCCGTGCATGACACGCGGCCGTCGGCGACGCGCGGCGGCTGGAACGGCGCGAACCGCGTGCCGCCGCCGGCTGCACCGGCGCCGGCGCCGATGCCGGGTGGCGTGGGTAATGCGCGTCCGGCCAGCCCGCCGACGCCGATGCCGGGCGGGATGGGTAATGCGCGCCCGGCCAACCCGGCGGCACCGACGCCGATGCCGGGTGGGATGGGTAATGTGCGTCCGGCCAGCCCGGCGGCGCCGACGCCGATGCCGGGCGGGGCGGGTAACACGCGCCCGGCCAGCCCGCCGCCCGCGCCGGGCGGCGAAGCCCGCACGATGCCTCAGCCCGCGCGCCAGGGAGGTTGGGGCGGCGGCGGTTATGCGCGGCCGCAAGGCGGCGGAAACGGCGGCGGCAACCATGGCGGCGGTGGAGGCGGCGGTCCCGACGAACTCCGCCACTGACGGCACCGGTGCCGCCGGTGCCGCGGGTTCTCCGGGCACCAGACAAAAAAAGCCGCTCCGGAGAGCGGCTTTTGGATCGGGCAAGCGGGGCGAGGTAAGGCGCTACCGGTCGCCCGCAGCCCGCCGCATCAGTCGTCGAGCAGCGACAGATCGCGCACGGCGCCCTTGTCGGCCGACATGACCAGCTTCGCGTATGCCTTCAGCGCCGCGGACACCTTGCGCGGACGCGGCTGCGCGGGCTTCCAGCCCTTCGCGTTCTGCTCCTCGCGGCGGCGCGCCAGTTCCTCGTCCGACACCAGCACGTCGATCGTGCGGTTCGGAATGTCGATGCGAATCCGGTCGCCGTCGCGCACGAGGCCGATCGCGCCGCCCGCCGCCGCTTCCGGCGAGCAGTGGCCGATCGACAGCCCCGACGTGCCGCCCGAGAAACGGCCGTCCGTCAGCAGCGCGCACGCCTTGCCGAGCCCTTTCGACTTGATGTAGCTGGTCGGGTAGAGCATTTCCTGCATGCCCGGGCCGCCCTTCGGGCCTTCGTAGCGCACGATCACCACGTCGCCGGCCTTGACCTTGTCGTTCAGGATGTTCTCGACCGCTTCGTCCTGCGATTCGGTCACGTGAGCCGAGCCTTCGAACACGAGGATGCTTTCGTCGACGCCGGCCGTCTTCACCACGCAGCCGTCGAGCGCGATGTTGCCGGTCAGCACCGCGAGGCCGCCTTCCTTCGAGAACGCATGCTCGTACGAGCGGATGCAGCCCTCGGCGCGATCGAGGTCGAGGCTCGGCCAGCGCGTGTTCTGGCTGAACGCGACCTGCGTCGGGATGCCGGCCGGGCCGGCCAGGTAGAACGTGCGGACCGCTTCGTCCTGCGTGAGGACGATGTCCCACTGGTCGAGCGCATCCTTCAGCGTCGGCGCGTGGACGGTCGGCACGTCGGTGTGCAGCTTGCCGGCGCGCTCGAGCTCGCCGAGGATCGCCATGATGCCGCCGGCGCGGTGCACGTCCTCGATGTGGTACTTGTTCGTGTTCGGCGCGACCTTGCACAGCTGCGGCACCGTGCGCGACAGACGGTCGATGTCCTTCATCGTGAAGTCGATGCCGGCTTCCTGCGCGATCGCGAGCAGGTGCAGGATCGTGTTGGTCGAGCCGCCCATCGCGATGTCGAGCGTCATCGCGTTCTCGAACGCCTTGAAGCCGACCGAGCGCGGCAGCACGCGTTCGTCGTCCTGCTCGTAGTGCTGGCGCGTCAGTTCGACGATGCGGCGGCCGGCGCGCTTGAACAGCTGTTCGCGATCGGCGTGCGTGGCGACCACCGTACCGTTGCCGGGCAGCGACAGGCCGAGCGCTTCGGTCAGGCAGTTCATCGAGTTCGCGGTGAACATGCCCGAGCACGAGCCGCAGGTCGGGCAGGCCGAGCGTTCGACTTCGGCGACGTCGGCGTCCGAATACGACTGGTCGGCCGCGATCACCATCGCGTCGACGAGGTCGAGCTTCTTCAGTTCGACGGTCTTGGTGACCGGGTTCGCGAGGCGCGTCTTGCCGGCTTCCATCGGGCCGCCGGACACGAAGATCACCGGAATGTTGAGGCGCATCGCGGCCATCAGCATCCCCGGCGTGATCTTGTCGCAGTTCGAGATGCACACCATCGCGTCCGCGCAGTGCGCGTTCACCATGTATTCGACCGAGTCGGCGATGATGTCGCGGCTCGGCAGCGAGTACAGCATGCCGTCGTGGCCCATCGCGATGCCGTCGTCGACCGCGATCGTGTTGAATTCCTTCGCGACGCCGCCGGCAGCCTCGATCTCGCGCGCGACGAGCTGGCCGAGATCCTTCAGGTGCACGTGCCCGGGTACGAACTGGGTGAACGAGTTGACGACCGCGATGATCGGTTTCGAGAAATCGTCGTCTTTCATGCCGGTGGCGCGCCACAGCGAGCGCGCACCTGCCATGTTGCGGCCGGCGGTAGAGGTTTTGGAGCGGTAAGTGGGCATGGTGATGGCTGAAGAAATATCGCGGGAAAAGGGTGGAGGCACGGGAATAAAGGCCTCTCTCGCGCCCGTGCGAACAACCTCTTGAGCTGCGCCCTGGGCAAACTTCGCGATTATCCCACAGCCGCCGGGCGGGCGGCGCCGGCTGGAGCGGGCGAGTGAGGCCGGTGGTGCACCGGACAGGGGTTAAGTGCACTCGGCACACAGACGTCACGAAGCACGAGGCCCCGAGGAAGCCCGAAGCCCGAAGCCCGAAGCCCGAAGCCCGAAGCCCGAAGCCCGAAGCCCGAAGCCCGAAGCCCGAAGCCCGAAGCCCGAAGCCCGAAGCCCGAAGCCCGAAGCCCGAAGCCCGAAGCCCCAAGCCCCAAGCCCAAGCCCCAAGCCCGACCCGACGCCCGACGCCCGACGCCCGAAGCAGTCCATCGCCACAGGCCCGCCGGCGGCTTCATTGCCCGTTCTGCCGACGATGAAGCCGCGCCGTGCCGCTCGATCGCGCGTCAGTCGAGCAGCGTCAGGATCTCGTCGTACAGCGCCTTCGGAATCCGCACGCCGTTCGCGATGCTGCGCGCGCGGGCGTCGAAGCGCCGTTGCGACGGCAGCCGCGCGCCCTGCGCGACGATCGATTCGAACATCCGCTCGCCGCGCGCGAGCCCCGCGTCGAGATCGTCGCCGAGAAACACCTTCGGATCGAACGCGATCACGAGTTCGCCGTGGCACGGCGTCGCGCCGACGCCTTCGTCGAAGTCCATCGATTCCCGGCTCGTCATGTCGCCGATCAGCGCGCCGCCGAGCAGCTCGACCATCGCCGCGAGCGCCGAACCCTTGTGGCCGCCGAACGTGCGCATCGCGCCTTGCAGCGCGGCCTTCGGGTCGGTGGTCGGCTGGCCGTCCGCGTCGATCGCCCAGTGCGGCGGAATCGCCTTGCCTTGCTTCGCGTGCAGCTCGATGTCGCCGCGCGCGATCGCGCTCGTCGCGAAATCGAATACGAACGGTTCGCCGCCCGGGCGCGGCCACGCGAACGCGATCGGGTTGGTGCCGAACACCGGTTCGCGGCCGCCTTCCGGGGCGACCCAGCTATGGCTCGGGTTCATCGCGATGCCGACCAGCCCTTCGACCGCGATCGCCTCGACCTCGGGCCACAGCGCGGAGAAGTGATAGCAGTGGTTGATCGCCATCGCGGCGATGCCGTGCTGCTTCGCCATCTCGACCAGCACGGGCAGCCCGGTCTCGAAGCTCAGCAGCGAGAAGCCGCGATGCGCGTCGACCGCGACGATCGACGACGACAGCCGGCGCAGCGTCGGCACGGCCTGCGGATCGACCTTGCCTTTCCTCAGCGACCGCACGCAGACGAGCAGCCGGTACACGCCGTGCGAATGGCATTCGTCGCGCTGGCCCTGCGTGATCACGTTCGCGATGGCGCGCGCATGTGCGTCGGACATCCCGTGGTGCGTCAGCACGCGCAACGCGAGCGCGTGGACTTCATCGAGCGACAGGACGACTTCGGTGGTGTGGTCAGCCATGGTTCACCTCACGCGAAACGAGCACGCCGTCGATGCGTTGCGGTACGCGCAGCGGATTGCTGTTGCGTAGCGCGTCCGGCAGCAGCGCGTCGGGCAGGTCCTGGTACGACACGGGGCGCAGGAAGCGCTCGATCGCGCGGGCGCCGACCGACGTCGTGCGGGTATCGGACGTCGCCGGGAACGGGCCGCCGTGCACCATCGCGTGGCCGACCTCGACGCCCGTGCCGAAGCCGTTGACGAGAATACGGCCGGCCTTGCGTTCGAGCGTCGGGCGTAGCGCGGCGAACAGCGTCGCGTCGCCATCGGCGATGTGCGCGGCGATGGTCAACTGGCCTTCAAGCGATTTCAGCACGCGATGCAGCGTGTCGACGTCCGGGCAGCGCACGATCAGCGACGCGGGGCCGAATACTTCGTCGCGCAATTCGGGGTGGGCGATGAACGCGTCCGCAGAGGTTGCGAACAGCGCCGCGCGCGCCTGATGACGGCCGCCTCCGACGCCTTCGGCCAGCAATTCGACGGCCGAGTGATCGCGCAACGCCGCGACGCCTTGCGCATAGCTCGCGTGGATGTGCGGTGTCAGCATCGTCTGCGCGGCGACGGCGCGCACGGCATCGGCGGCCGCGGCCTCGAATGCGCGCAGCGCGGGGCCGTCGACCGCGAGCACGAGGCCCGGGTTCGTGCAGAACTGCCCGGCGCCGAGCGCGAGCGACGCGACGAACTGCGGTGCGATGGTGTCGTGACGGGCCTCGAGCGCGGCCGGACACAGCAGCACGGGATTGATCGAGCTCATTTCCGCATAGACGGGGATCGGCTCTGCCCGCGCGGCCGCGATATGCATCAGCGCGACGCCGCCGCGGCGCGACCCGGTGAAGCCGACGGCCTTGATGCGCGGATCGGCGACGAGCGCCTGGCCGATCTCGCGCGACGCGTCGAACAGCAGCGAAAACACGCCGGCCGGCATCCCGCATTCGCGCGCGGCCTGCTGGATCGCGCGGCCGACGAGTTCGGACGTGCCCGGATGCGCGGAATGCGCCTTGACGATCACCGGGCAGCCGGCCGCCAGCGCCGATGCCGTGTCGCCGCCGGCCACCGAGAACGCGAGCGGGAAGTTCGACGCGCCGAATACCGCCACCGGCCCGACCGCGACATTGCGCAGGCGCAGGTCGACGCGCGGCAGCGGCTTGCGTTCGGGCCGCGCCGGATCGATGCGCGCATCGAGAAAACCGCCCTCCCGCACGAGCGACGCGAACAGCGCGAGCTGGCCGACCGTGCGACCGCGTTCGCCTTCGATGCGCGCACGCGGCAGCCCTGTTTCGACGACGCAGCGCTCGATCAGGTCGTCGCCGAGCGCCATGATGTGGCGGCCGATCGCGTCGAGGAACGCGGCGCGTGCTTCGAGCGACGTTTCGCGATAGGTGTCGAACGCGTCGGCGGCGAGCGAGCACGCCGTTTCCAGGTCGTGCAGGCTCGCGCCGACGAACGCCGGTTCGAGCGGTTCGCCGGTCGCGGCGGCGAGCGCGTGGAGGGTGCCGTTCTGTCCGGCGACGGCCGACTGGCCGATCAGGAGCTGACCTGTGAGTTGCATGGGTTTCCTCGGAAAAGGCAGGGCCGGGCGTACTGCGCCCGGCCGATGGAAGGGGAAAAGGGCGCGGGCGCGTCAGTCCTCGTCGTCGTCGAGTTGCAGCTTGTCGGCGCGCACGCCGGTGTTCGCGCCCCAGTAGTAGATGACGAGCGCGACGGCCGCGACGACGACCGTGTCGTACGGATGCGCGAGCCGGCCCGTGCCGCCGAAGCCGCCGAGATACGACAGCACGATCATCGCCGCATAGAACGCGATCAGCCACGCGGACGAACGCACCTGCTCGGCGAGGCTCAGGTGCGCGGTCGGTACCCAGCGGCGGCACGCGAGATAGATGACGAACATCACGATCTGCAGCCCGAGCAGCCAGGACACCGTGCTCCAGCCCGACCAGTAGACGATCAGCGCGGCGATCACGAACGACGCGGGGCCGGTGAGGCCGAACGCGCTGGCGCGGAACGGCCGCGGCAGGTCGGGCGCGGTGCGGCGCAGCGCGGCGACCGACACCGGGGCGACCGCATAGCTGAGCACCAGCGCGGCCGACACGATGTTGATCAGCGCTTCCCACGACGGGAACGGCAGCGTCCAGAAGATCGCGAGGCCGAACGTGAGCCACAGGCCCGCGCGCGGGATGCCCGACGCTTCGTCGACGCGCGTGAACACCTTGAAGAACGTGCCCGTCTTGGCCCAGCCGTAGACCACGCGCGGCGTCGCGTTCATGTAGATGTTGCCGCAGCCGCTCGGCGAGATCATCGCGTCCGCGACGACCATCACCGCGAGCCAGCCGACGCCGAGCGCGAGCGCGATGTCGCGGTACGGCAGCGAGAACGCCTTGCTCACGTCGTGCCAGCCTGCGGCGAGCATGTCGGTGGGAATGCTGCCGATGAACGCGAGTTGCAGCAGCACGTAGATCAACGTCGACAGCAGGATCGACAGGATCAGCGCGATCGGGATCGTGCGCTGCGGATTGCGCACCTCGCTCGCGACCGACACGATCGGCGTGAGCCCGAGATACGCGAAGATGATGCCGCCGGCCGACACGGCCATCTCAATGCCCGGCATGCCGAACGGCGCGAAGCCGTGCACGGTCAGGTTCGCGGGCTTGAAGAACGTGAACAGCACGCCGATCACCGCGAGCGGCACGATGAACTTGAAGACGCTGATGATGTTGTTCGCCTTCGCGAAGGTCTTCACGCTCGAATAGTTCAGGTAAAAGAAGAAGCACAGCAGCGCGGCCTGCACGAGCCAGCCGACGGTGGTCGGGTCGCTCGATCCTTCGACCGTCAGGCCCGGAAACCACGCGGCCGCGTACTGGCGCGCGGCGACGACCTCGATTGCGATCAGGCTCGAGAACGCGATCAGCGTGATGAAGCCCATCAGGTAGCCGAGCAGCGGACCGTGCGAGAACACCGGATAGCGCACCACGCCGCCGGCGCGCGGCAGCGCGGCGCCGAGCTCGCAGTAGACGATCCCGAGCAGCAGCACCGCGAAGCCGCCGAGCAGCCACGAGAAGATGCCGGCCGGGCCCGCGATCGTCGATACGTGACTCGCGGCGAACAGCCACCCCGAACCGAAAATGGCGCCGAGACCGATGAACGTGAGATCGGTCAGCGACAGCTGTTTCTTGAACTTGCCGTGACCCGCGCCGGGGTGCCCGGAACGGGAAAGCGGGACAGACGGGTGTGCGTTGCCTTGGCCTGGCATGGGCGTGTCTCCTGGAGGGAATATCGGCACAGGCTTGAGGTGCGCCGCGCTCCGACGGAGCAGCGGCGCCTGCCTGTCGGCCGGCGACGCCCGGTTCGAGCGACCGGGGCGGGCTGCGGGGCATTCACGCGCGGCACGCTCTGGCGCCGCGGCGAACGGGCCCGCAGGCCATGCCGGACCGGAGACGGCGGTGCGCAGGCGCAATGCCCGCGCGCCGCCGCAGGGGCGTCGATCAGAGACCGACGTCGGGCAGCGCCGGGCGCGTTTCGAGCGCCTTCGCGACGATGGCCTTCACTTCCGCGAGCGTGTCGCCTTGCAGCGCGAGGCGCGGCGGACGCGTGATCGCGCTGCCGCGGCCGACCAGCTCCTCGCACAGCTTGATGCACTGCACGAGGTCGGGGCGTGCGTCGAGGTGCAGCAGCGGCATGAACCAGCGATACAGCGCGAGCGCTTCGTCGAAGCGCTTTTGCTTCGCGAGGCGGAACAGCGTCTCGCCTTCCTTCGGGAACGCGTTCGACATGCCCGACACCCAGCCTTCGGCGCCGACCGCGATGCTCTCGACCACGACGTCGTCGAGGCCCGCGAACAGTACGAAGCGATCGCCGACCGCATTGCGCAGGTCGATGAAGCGGCGCGTATCGCCCGACGAATCCTTGAAGCAGACGATGTTCTCGCAATCCTGCAGCGCGATCAGCACGTCGGGCGTCACGTCGTTCTTGTAGATCGGCGGGTTGTTGTAGACCATCACCGGCAGGTCGGTGCTCGTCGCGACCGCGCGGAAGTGCGCGGCGGTTTCGTGCGGCTTCGCCGAGTAGACGAGCGCGGGCATCACCATCACGCCGTCGACGCCGACGCGCTGCGCTTCGCGCACCGTGTTGCGCGCGAATTCGGTCGTGAATTCGGCGATGCCGGCGATCACCGGAATCTTGCCGCCGGCCGCGTCGCGCGCGGCCTCGATCACCTGGAGCTTCTCGCTCGTCGACAGCGACGTGTTTTCGCCGACCGTGCCGCAGACCACGAGGCCCGACACGCCGTCGTTCACCAGGTTCTTGACCACGCGGTGCGTGGCGTCGATGTCGAGGGAAAAGTCCGGCTTGAACTGGGTGCTGACGGCCGGGAAAACCCCGGTCCATTGAATGGCTTTGCGGCTCACTGAAATCTCCTACGTTCGTATCGGTCGGCCGACGGGTGTGTCGGTGTGGCAACCAGTATCGCCGCGCAAACGCCCATCACGCTTGAGTCGTATCGCGGAGCAAAATGACGAAATCGGCACAGCGGCTGGCAGGGGCGGGAGGGGCCCGTCGCACTATGCCGATTTCGTCGTCGTCCTCATCGAAAAGCCACAAGCGGACGGACGCGCGACGGAGGAAGCTATGCTCCTTTCCCCACTTCGGACGGCTCATGATGAAGCGCATCCAGATCATCGATTCGCACACGGGCGGCGAACCCACTCGGCTCGTCGTGTCCGGCTTTCCGTCGCTCGGCCGCGGCACGATGGCCGAGCGGCGCGACGTGCTCGCGCGCGAGCACGACCGTTACCGCACCGCGTGCATCCTCGAGCCGCGCGGCAGCGACGTGATGGTCGGCGCGCTGCTGTGCGACCCGGTGGCGCCCGACGCGGCGGCCGGCGTGATCTTCTTCAACAATAGCGGCTATCTCGGGATGTGCGGGCACGGCACGATCGGCGTCGTGCGCACGCTGCATCACATGGGGCGCATCGAGCCCGGCGTGCACCGGATCGAGACGCCGGTCGGCACCGTCGAGGCGACGCTGCACGACGACCTGTCGGTCAGCGTGCGCAACGTGCCCGCATATCGTCACGCGCAGGGCGTCGTGCTCGACGTGCCGGGATACGGCCCCGTGAAGGGCGACATCGCATGGGGCGGCAACTGGTTCTTCCTGATCAGCGACCACGGGCAGCGCGTCGCCGGCGACAACGTCGCGGCGCTCACCGCGTATGCGTCGGCCGTGCGCGAAGGGCTCGAACGCGCGGGCATCACCGGCGCGAACGGCGGCGAGATCGATCACATCGAGTTGTTCGCCGACGATCCCGAGCACGACAGCCGCAGCTTCGTGCTGTGCCCGGGCCTCGCGTACGACCGTTCGCCGTGCGGCACCGGCACCAGCGCGAAGCTCGCGTGCCTCGCGGCCGACGGCAAGCTCGCGCCGGGCGTCGTGTGGCGGCAGGCGAGCGTGATCGGCAGCGTGTTCCACGCGAGCTACGAGCTGGCCGACGGCGGCATCGTGCCGACGATTCGCGGCAGCGCGCACCTGAGCGCGGAAGCGACGCTGCTGATCGACGAAGACGATCCGTTCGGCTGGGGCATCGGGTCGTGAGCGAAACGAAGACCGACGTCGTCGTGATCGGCGCCGGCATCGTCGGCGCGGCCTGCGCGCACGAACTCGCGCAGCGCGGGCTGCGCGTGCTCGTCGTCGACGACGCGAGCGGCGGCGCGACCGGCGCGGGCATGGGCCACCTCGTCGCGATGGACGACAACGCGGCCGAGCTCGCGCTGAGCCATTACTCGATCGACCTGTGGCGCGCGTTGAGCGGCGAGATGCCGGAAGGCTGCGCATACCGCAACTGCGGCACGCTGTGGCTCGCGGCCGATGCGCACGAAATGGATCTGGCGCGCGCCAAGCAGGCGACGCTCGCCGCGCACGGCGTGGCCGGCGAGCTGATCGACGCGGCGGCGCTCGCGCAACTGGAGCCGATGCTGCGCGCCGGGCTCGGCGGCGCGCTGAAGATTCCCGGCGACGCGATTCTCTATGCGCCCGTCACCGCGAACTGGCTGCTGCAGCGCGCGCCGCGCATCACGTTGCGCCGCGAGCGGGCCGTCGCGGTCGATGGCTCGAGCGTGACGCTCGCGAGCGGCGACGTGCTGCGCGCGCAGCGTGTGCTGGTGGCGAACGGCGTCGCGGCGCGCACGCTGTTGCCCGAACTGCCGCTGCGCCCGAAAAAGGGCCATCTGCTGATTACCGACCGCTATCCGGGCCACGTGTCGCATCAACTCGTCGAGCTCGGCTATGCGGCGAGCGCGCACGCGAGCGACGGCACGTCGGTCGCGTTCAACGTGCAGCCACGGCCGACCGGCCAGTTGCTGATCGGCTCGTCGCGCCAGTTCGACACCGAGGACGCGCAGGTCGAGCCGCCCGTGCTCGCACGCATGCTGCGCCGCGCGGTCGGCTACCTGCCGGATCTGGCCGACCTGAACGGCATTCGCGCATGGACGGGTTTCCGATCCGCGAGCCCCGACGGCCTGCCGCTGCTCGGCGAGCACCCGGCGCGGCCGGGCGTGTGGCTCGCGGTCGGCCACGAAGGGCTCGGCGTGACGACCGCGCCGGGCAGTGCGCGGCTCGTCGCCGCGCTGATGGCCGGCGAGCGGCCGCCCATCGATATCGAACCGTATTTGCCGGGACGCTTCCTCACCGCGTCGTCCTTGGCCGGAGCGCTGACATGAAACGCCCCCCACGCTCACTTTGTTCGCTGCCCCCCGCGGGGGCGGTCAGCCTCCTTGGGGCGGCCCGGCGGAGGCTGACATGATCATTCATCTGGACGGCCGCGCGCTGACGGTGGCCGACGGCGTGACCGTCGCGGCCGCCGTTGCGGCGAGCGGCGACGACACGACGCGCGTGTCGTGCATGGGTGCGGCGCGTGCGCCGTTTTGCGGGATGGGCATCTGCCAGGAATGCCGGATGACGATCGACGGCCGGCGCCGGCTGGCGTGCCAGACGCTGTGCCGCGACGGCATGCAGGTGGAGCGCACGCGATGAAACAGGAACGACTGAGCGTCGACGTCGCGATCGTCGGCGCGGGCCCGGCCGGACTGTCGGCCGCGCGGGCCGCCGCGCGCAGCGGCGCGACCGTTGCGATCGTCGACGACAACCCGCGGGCGGGCGGACAGATCTGGCGGCAGCCGGCAGCGGCCGCACCGACGCCGGCCGCCGCCGAACGCCTCGCCGTGCTGCGGCAGCCGAACGTCATGCACCTCGCGGCGACGCGCATCGTCGCCGAAACGCAGCCGGGCACGCTGCTGCTCGAAGACGACGAATGCGGGCGGTTGCTCGATTTCCGGACGCTGATTCTCTGCTGCGGCGCGCGCGAGCTGCTGCTGCCGTTTCCGGGCTGGACGCTGCCTGGCGTGACCGGCGCGGGCGGCTTGCAGGCGCTGATCAAGTACGGGCTCGACGTGCGCGGGCAGCGCACGGTGATCGCGGGCAGCGGGCCGCTGCTGCTGGCGAGCGCGGCGACGGCCCGGCAGGCCGGCGCACGCGTGTCGCACGTGCTCGAACAGGCCGCATGGGGCGACGTCGCCGGCTTCGGCGCGGGGCTGTGGCGCTGGCCGTCGAAGCTCGCGCAGGCCGCGAAGCTCGTCACGGCTGCTTATCGGCCGGCTGCGTACGTCGTCGAGGCATTCGGCGACCAGCGGCTCGAACGCGTGCGGATTCGTCAGGGCGATCGCGAATTCGACGTCGACTGCGACCGGCTCGCGTGCGGCTTCGGCCTCGTGCCGAATACCGTGCTGCCGCGTCATCTCGGCTGCCGGATCGAGCACGGCGCGGTGGCGGTCGACGCACACCAGCGCACGAGCCGCGACGGGTATTTCGCGGCAGGCGAGTGCACGGGCGTCGGCGGCAGCGAGCTGGCGATGGTCGAAGGCGAAATCGCCGGCTATGCGGCGACCGGGCAGACCGACCGACTGGCCGCGCTGGTCGCACGCCGTGCGCGCTGGCAGGCGTTCGCGGATGCCGTACGCGAGCGCTTCGCGATCCGCGCGCCGATCCGCCGGCTCGCGCGAGCCGACACGCTGCTGTGTCGTTGCGAAGACGTGCGGTTCGATGCGGTCGCACGGGAACCGGGCTGGACCGCCGCCAAACTGCAGTCGCGTTGCGGGATGGGCGCATGCCAGGGTCGCGTGTGCGGCGCGGCCGCGCAGGCGCTGTTCGGCTGGACACCGCCGGCGCCGCGCACGCCGCTGGTGCCCGCGCGGGTCGGCACGCTGATGCTCGACGGTACGGAATCCTGCGACGGCGCGTGACGTGTGCGGCGTCGCGGTGAAGCGGCCCGGTTCGCGCCTGTTACGCCGTTCACTCCACCTTCACGTTCTCCCATCCGCCGACCTGCGGCGCCGCACAGGCGCGCAGACACTCGATCGTTGCGGCCACGGCCGCGCGGTTCGCGCTGTCGGGGTGCCAGTACATCGACACCGCGCCCTGGCCCTCGAGCTCCATCGGCAGGATGCGGATCGCGTTCAGTTGCGCGAAGCGCCGCGCGGCGCGGTGCGACGCGACACCGAGCAGATCGGTGTTGTTCAGCAGCGTGAGGTTCAGGATCGACGAATTCGATTCGACGCAGTGCGGCGGCTGCACACGGCCGGCGGCGTGCAGCGCGGCTTCCAGCGCATTGTGGACGGGCGTGCCCGCCGGCCACACGATCCACGGATAGGCGAGCACGTCGTCCCAGCCGAGCGACGTCGCGCCGGCCAGCGCGTGGCCGGGCCGCGCGACGAACACGACCGGATCGACGTACAGCGCTTCGGCATGCAGCAGCGGATCGACGGACGTCGAGCCCGAGCGGCCGACGACGATATCGAGTTCGCTGCGCGCGAGCTGCGGCATCAGCTGGTTCATCGTGCTTTCGGTGAGCCGCACCTGCGCGCGCGGCATCCGTTTCAGCAACTGCGACACCGCGAACGGCACCGTGTCGGCCGCCGCGACGCCCGACGTGCCGATCGTCACGAGGCCGCTGCCGCCTTCGCGCAACGCGGCCATGTCGTCGCGCGCGATGTCGAGCTGCGCTTCGACGCGTCGCGCATGCTCGATCAGCGCTTCGCCGTAGGGCGTCGGCCTCAGCCCGCGCGCATGCCGCTCGAACAGCGGCAGCCCGACATCCTCTTCCAGCTCCTTCAGCCATTTCGACAGCGCCGGCTGCGTGGTCGCGAGCGCGACCGCCGACTGGCTCAGATTGCCGGTGCCGGCGAGGCTCAACAGTACTTGCAGGTGCCGCAGCCGCAGCCGGTGGGTCCAGTCCATTGCATGCCTCGTTGCGAGAAGGTATATCCAGAAATATATGGATCAGATGATTTGACCATTTTACCGGGTATGTCTGCGTCGAATATAAATCTGCTGACGGACTGCAGCACGGTCCCCGCCCCGACATAGCGCCGACGCCGATCGGCCGCCCCGAAGGAGACATCATGACGACCCATCCGGACGCGACGCGCGCCGCTTACTACGCACGGATCGCCGAGCAGCGCCTGGCGCCGCTGTGGGAATCGCTGCACAACCTCGTGCCGACCTCGCCGCAGCCGGCGGCGCAAGCCGCGATCTGGAAGTATGCGCAGATACGCGACCTCGTGATGCAGGCCGGCAGCGTGATCAGCGCGGAGGAAGCGGTGCGCCGCGTGCTGGTGCTGGAGAACCCCGGGCTGCCGGGCAAGTCGAGCATGACGCCGAACCTGTATGCAGGATTGCAATTGATCCTGCCGGGCGAGATCGCGCCGAGCCACCGTCATACGCAATCGGCGCTGCGCTTCATCGTCGAGGGGCGCGGCGCGTGGACGGCCGTGAACGGCGAGCGCACGACGATGCATCCGGGCGACTTCATCATCACGCCGTCGTGGGCGTGGCACGACCACGGCAATCCGTCGGTGGAAGACGGCGGCGAGCCGGTCGTGTGGCTCGACGGGCTCGATATCCCGTTGCTCGCGAACCTCGACGCCGGTTTCGCGGAGAACTATCCGGAAGTCGTGCAGCCGGTGAGTCGTCCGGAAGGCGACAGCTTCGCGCGCTTCGGTCACAACATGGTGCCGGTGCGGCATCGCGTGAGCGATCCGACGTCGCCGGTGTTCAGCTATCCGTATGCGCGCAGCCGCGAGGCGCTCGACGCGCTGTACCGGAACGGCGAACTCGATGCGTGGGACGGCGTGAAGCTGCGCTACGTGAACCCCGCGACGGGCGGCTGGCCGATGCCGACCATCGCCACCTTCATGCAGTTCCTGCCCGCCGGCTTCGACGGCCGCCCGTACCGTAGCACCGACGCGACGGTCTATTGCGTCGTCGAGGGCAGCGGCACCGCATCGATCGGCGACCAGGCATTCGCGTTCGCGCCGCACGACATCTTCGTCGCGCCGTCGTGGGCGCCGGTGCGGCTGTCGGCGTCGCGCGACAGCGTGCTGTTCAGCTATTCCGACCGGCCGGTGCTGTCCGCGTTGAACCTGCTGCGCGAAGCGCGCGACTGACGCCGGCTGCTTTCGATACTCCGTTTCCCGTGCGCCGCCGAGGTCGCGGCGCGCGCCCCTTCATTCATGCCCACGCTGGAGCCATTCATGACTTTCGTATTCCCGCCCGAAGCGCCGGTGGCGCTGCCCGTCGCCGGCAGCGACGCTCGATTCGCGGTACGCCGCGTCTATTGCGTCGGCCGCAACTACGCGGCCCATGCGCGCGAAATGGGCTTCGATCCCGATCGCGAGCCGCCGTTCTTCTTCTGCAAGCCGGCCGATTCGATCGTACCGGTGGCGTACGGCGACACGCTCGAGCTCGCCTATCCGTCGCAGACCCGGAACTATCACTACGAAGCCGAACTCGTCGCGGTGATCGGCAAGGGCGGCTCGGACATTCCGCTCGAGCGCGCGCTCGACCACGTGTGGGGTTACGCGGTCGGCCTCGACATGACGCGCCGCGACCTGCAGATGAAGATGCGCGAGATGGGGCGGCCGTGGGAAATCGGCAAGGCGTTCGACCGTTCGGCGCCGATCGGGCCCGTGCACCCGGCGCGCGACGTCGGTCATGTCGAGCAGGGCGGCCTGTGGCTGACCGTCAACGGCGCGACCAGGCAGAAGAGCGACGTGTCGCACCTGATCTGGTCGGTCGCGGAGACGGTGGCCGACCTGTCGAAGTTCTTCCGCCTCGAACCGGGCGACGTGATCTTTACGGGCACGCCCGAAGGCGTCGGCGCGGTGGTCGCGGGCGACGTGATGAAGGTCGGCGTCGAGCGTCTCGGCGAACTGACCGTGCGCGTGGTCTGACGCGCGTTCGTCGATTTCCTCGAAAGGTTACATCGTGCAACTGCATAGCTTTTTCAACAGTTCGACCTCCTACCGGGTGCGCATCGCGCTCGCGCTCAAAGGGCTGCCGTACGACACGCTGCCCGTGAACATCCGCACCGGCGAGCATCGCGACGCCGATTACGTCGCGCGGGTGAACCCGTCGGCCGCGGTGCCGGCGTTGACCGACGGCGATTTCCGTCTCGGCCAGTCGCTCGCGATCCTCGATTACCTCGACCAGATCCAGCCGACGCCTCGGCTGATCCCGCTCGAACCGTGGCGCCGAGCGCGCGTGCTGGAACTGGCGGCGCTGATCGCCTGCGACATCCATCCAGTCAACAACCTGCGCGTGCTGCGCTATCTCGACAGCGAACTGAAGGTCACGCCGCAGCAGAAGACCGCGTGGTACCGGCACTGGGTCGCGGAAGGGATGGCCGGCGTCGAGCGGCTGCTGGCCCGCGCGGATGACGGCCCGTGGTGCTTCGGCGATGCGCCGACGCTGGCCGACGTGTGTCTGGTGCCGCAGGTCGCGAACGCGTTGCGGATGGGTTGCGACCTGAGCGCGTATCCGCGCTGCCTCGCGGTGGTCGAGCACGCGCGGCACGAGCCGGCGTTCGAGGCCGCGCAACCGCAGCGGCAACCGGATTACGTCGCGTAACACGAATCGCGTACTAGAAGCAGGAGACGAACATGGACGAGACAATCAATAAAGGCCGGCGCGTACTCGTGATCGGCGGCGGTATCGGCGGGCTCGCGGCGGCGCTGGCGCTCGCGCGTCAGGGCATTCGCGTGAAGCTGCTCGAACAGGCCGAACGGATCGGCGAGATCGGTGCGGGCATCCAGCTCGCCGCGAACGCGTTCAATGCGCTCGATGCGCTGGGTGTCGGCGAGGCGGCACGCAGTCGAGCCGTATTGACCGACTGGCTGCAATTGATGGACGCGATCGATGCACGCGAGGTCGCCCGCATCGCTACCGGCGCCGCGTATCGCGAGCGCTTCGGCAATCCGTACGCGGTGATCCATCGCGCGGACATTCACCTGTCGATCTACGAGGCGGTCAAGGACCACCCGTTGATCGAATTCCGGACGAGCACGCAAGTGTGCGGCTTCGAGCAGGACGGCCGCGGCGTGACCGTGATCGACCAGCACGGCGAACGCTATCGTGCTGATGCGGTGATCGGCTGCGACGGCGTGAAATCCGCGATCCGTCAGGCGCTGATCGGCGACGCGCATCGCGTGACGGGCCACGTCGTGTATCGCGCGGTGGTGGACGTCGACGACATGCCGAAGGATCTGCGGATCAATGCGCCTGTCGTGTGGGCCGGCCCGCATTGCCATCTGGTTCACTATCCGCTGCGCGGCGGGCGGCAGTACAACCTCGTCGTCACGTTCCACAGCCGCGAGCAGGAGACCTGGGGCGTGCGCGAGGGCAGCAAGGAAGAGGTGCTGTCGTACTTCGACGGTGTCCATCCGCTGCCGAAGCAGATGCTCGATAGGCCGACGTCATGGAAGCGCTGGGCGACCGCCGACCGCGATCCGGTCGAGCGCTGGAGCGCGGGCCGCGCGACGGTGCTCGGCGACGCCGCGCATCCGATGACGCAATACATCGCGCAGGGCGCGTGCCAGGCGCTCGAGGACGCGGTGACGCTCGGCGCGGCCGTTGCGCAGACCGACGGCGATTTCGAGGCCGCGTTCGCGCTGTACGAACGCGTGCGGATTCCGCGCACCGCACGCGTGCTGTATTCGGCGCGCGAGATGGGGCGGATCTATCACGCGAAGGGTGTCGAGCGGCAGGTGCGCAACGGGCTGTGGGTCGGGCGCACCGATGCGCAGTTCTACGACGCGCTCGACTGGCTGCACGGCTGGCGTGCGGAGGATTGCCTGAAGACGGTCGTATAACGCACCCGTTCAGCCCGATTCCGGCGGCGCGCATTTCAACGACAGACGACGCGCGCCGCCTTCCTGGAGGAGACACCATCATGGCCGATACGCCGTCCATCGACGTCAGCGAATGGATCGACCGGCATCGCATTGCGCCGTTTCAGGCCGCGATCGTCGTCCTGTGCTTTCTGATCGTCGCGATCGACGGATTCGATACCGCGTCGATCGGATTCATCGCACCCGTCATTCGCTCGGAATGGGGCCTGTCGCCTGCGCAGCTCGCGCCGGTATTCGGCGCGGGATTGGCCGGGCTGATGGCCGGCGCGCTCGTATTCGGGCCGTTCGGCGACCGGTTCGGCCGCAAGCGGCTGCTGCTCGCATGCGTGGCGTGCTTCGGCATCGCGAGCGCCGCGTCGGGGAGCGCGGGCGGCCTGACCGAGCTGATCGTGTGGCGCTTCGTGACCGGGCTCGGGCTCGGCGGCGCGATGCCGAATGCGATCACGCTGACGTCCGAATACTGTCCGGCGCGACGTCGCTCGCTGCTCGTGACGACGATGTTCTGCGGTTTCACGATCGGCTCCGCGCTCGGCGGCCTCGCGGCCGCGTCGCTGATCGAGCACCACGGCTGGCGCGCGGTGCTGGTCGTCGGCGGCGTGGCGCCGCTGCTGCTCCTGCCGCTGCTCGCGTGGCGACTGCCGGAATCGGTGCGCTATCTCGTCAACCAGGGCGCGCCGTCCGCGCGGATCGCGACGCTGCTCGGTCGTATCGCGCCGGGTCCGCACCTCGCGCATGCGTCGTTCATCGCGCCCGCCGGCAAGCCGGCCGGGTCGCCGCTCGGGCGGCTGTTCGCCGCCGACCTGCTGCGCGGCACGCTGCTGCTGTGGCTCACGTTCTTCATGAGCCTGCTCGTCATCTACCTGCTGTCGAGCTGGTTGCCGACGTTGCTGCGCACGACTGGCGCGACGTTGCAGACGGCTGCACGCGTGACCGCGATGTTCCAGGTCGGCGGCACGCTTGGCGCGATCGTCCTGGGCTGGCTGATGGACCGCTTCGATCCGCATCGCGTGCTGGCCTGCAGCTATGCGGCGGCCGGCGCCTGCGTCGCGGCGATCGGCGTGTTCGCCGCGTCGCCGTGGGGTGCGGCGCTTGCGGTATTCGCCGCCGGCTTCTGCGTATCGGGCTCGCAGGTCGGGGCGAACGCCTTGTCGGCCGCGTTCTATCCGACCGAGTGCCGGACGACCGGCGTGAGCTGGGCGAACGGGATCGGTCGTGGCGGCTCGGTGGTCGGCTCGATGGCGGGCGGCGCGATGCTGGCGATGGGCGTGCCGCTGTCGACCGCGTTCGCCGTCGTTGCCGCGCCATGCGTGATCGCGGCGGTCGCGGTGCTGACGCTCGGCGTGGTTCGCGCCGGTGCGGCACGCGTGGCGGCCGCCGACGGGATGGCGGGCAGGCAGGCCTGATCGAAGGCGGGGCGGTTCGATTGCCGATTCGGTAAGCGGCGCGATGTTGCCGTAGCTCGCGTTGCCGGCAGACGTGTGCTTCGATGCGCTGTTCTGACGCCGCGCTGACGCATGGAGTCAAGATCGCGCCCGGTTCGATCTCCTCGAATTCGGACCGTTTCGCCGGCTATATCCGGCTGGCGTGCAAGCGCGTATCCGATGTGTCCGACGCATCCGATGCGGTGCATGAGACAGCGTTCGACACACTCGCCCGCCTCGTACGGGAAGCCATGGCGGCCGCGTGAGCGCGACGGCGGCGGCCGGCCGGACTTCCGAATACGCGAGTGCTCCGGCCGGACGCGGTACCGAAGCGGCAAGCCGTCGCCATTTCATCGGCCGACCGAGTGCGTGGCGAGGTGCTGGCGAATCAGCGACAGGTAACGGTCGCCGACCGAGAAATCGCGTGCGGCGCGCGGCCGGGCGGCGGCCGGCCGCAGCGTGGCCGGCGCGCTCATGCCCAGATATCGGCACACGGCGGACGGGAAGGGCTTGCGCGTATGCCCGAGCTGACGCGCCGCGCGTTCGACGCGGGCATCGCCGACCTGGGCTCGAAGCCACGCCAGCACTTGGCGATCGGTTTCGTTGACGATACGGACCAGATGTTCCATCGCGCGCCTCACTGTTCATAAATACAGTACTGTAAATATAACCAGTATTTGCGCTGACCGCAAGCGGGCGTGCGTCGGCTGGCCGTTCGGCCAGGGTCAGCGCACCGGCGCGGCGGCTCGCGTGATCCGGGCCGCGGCGGCGGCCGGGGCGGCGCGGCCGGTATAGCGCGCGTCGGTCAGCGTGCCGAGGAACGCGACGATGTCGTCGATTTCCGCGTCGGTGAGCGCGGGCGGCGTGCCGGGCCGGCGGTTCATCGGCGTCGAGTTGACGTTGATGTTGCCCCGATAGGCGGCCGGCACGTCGTCGAACGTTTGGGCGCCGTGGTACCAGAAGCCGGGATCGGTCGAGCGCGTGTTGTAGAACGCGACGGCGTCGCGCAGCGTCGTGAATACACCGTTGTGCATGAACGTCTGCTTGACCGCGACGTTGCGCAGCCCCGGCGTGCGCAGGTAGCCGCACCATTGCGTCGGTTCGGGCCAGCGCAGCCGACGCGCGGTGTCGCACAGCCCGTTGTCGAAATGGCGCGGATCGCGGTTCGCGGGCAGCGCGCGATTGCGCGGCACCGCGATCGCGTCGTAGCCGAAATCGGTGAACAGCGAGCGCTCCGGGCGGCTCGACGTGTCCGACAGCGTATGGCAGGTCATGCAATTGCCCTTGTCGGGATTCCGGAACAGCGCGAGGCCGCGCATCTCGGCCGGCGCGAGCGGCTTGCGCGTGCGCAGGAACGCATCGAAGCGCGACGTGAACGGCGCCATCTCGTCGCTCTGCAGATAGGCTTCGACGGCCGAACCCAACGCGCGCACCAGTTGCTCGGGGTCGCGGCGCACCGGCGCGCCGAAGCGCGCGGCGAGATCGGGCGCGAGTTCGGTCGCGTTGACCTTGCGCAGCAGCGCGGCCGGCGACCGGTTGTTCATCTCGTTCGGATCGAACAGCGGCCCGCGGATCTGCTCGGCGAGCGTATCCGCGCGGCCGTCGCTGAACAGGCCGCCGAACGGCGACGGCGCGGGCGCGTCGTCGTCCTGGTAGAAGTGGCGGCGCGGCACGTAGCGCACATAGAGCAGCGACGGCGCATTGCGCTGGCTGAAGCGCCCGGGCCGGCTGCCTTCCGGCACGCCGGGCCCCGCGAGCGATGCAGCCGACAGCGTCGGCGCGAACGCGCGACCCGGATCGTGGCAGCCCGCGCACGACATGCCGCGCGGCTCGGACAGCCGCGGGTCGAAGAAGATGCGGCGGCCGAGCGCGACGAGCGTCGGGTCCGGCGCGAAGCGCGCGGTGGCTGCGTCGATCTTGCCCGTCACCTGCGGCGTGCCGTTGCCGATCGTGTCGACGACGCGCGATGGCGGCGCGCCGGGAAGCAGGACCGTTTCGGCCGGTGCGGCGTGGGCCGCCAGCGTCAGACCGGCGAGCAGGGGTGCGACAAGCGTGCGCAACGTCTGCCGGCCGCGCCCCCTGCGGCCTTCATATCGAACTGCTTCACTCACGGCGCGATGAACCCCGTCTTGTCGCAGGCGAGCGTCCTGCCCGACTGGTTGCACGACGCCAGTCGCTTGCCGGCCGCCGAATACGCATGGAACACCCAGCCCGTCGCCGGCGCGGCGTTGCGCTCCATGATCAGGAAGCCGAAGCTGTTGTTGTGCGACAGCCGCTCGATCACGGCGCCCGGCGCGGGTGTCAGGCCGGCCGGGAACGGGTCGGGCAGCGCGACGTCGAGGTTGTCGCCGCCGTTGCCGGACACGATCGTCGCCGGGTGCCCGGACGAGAAGTTGATCGCCTGGAAATCGTGCACGTGGCCATGCAGCGCGACGTGCACGCCCGGCGGGTAGTACGCCTGCGCGTTGAGGCTCGACATCACCGACTGCAGCGCGAGGTTGCCCGGCGCCGGCGTGCTGCCGGCGATCGGTGCGAACGCGAGGATCGGGTGATGGTTCGTGAAGATCGTCGTCGTCATGCCGGCTTTCGACGCGAGCGATGCGACCGTCTGGAATTGTTTCTGGTAGATGCCGAACTGCGCGTCGGTCGTCTTCAGCGGCGTGCGGCCGACCTTCGCGGTGTCGAACACGATCACCTGCGAGCCGCCGCCGAGCGACACCGCATAGGGTTCCGAATAGTTCGCGTTGTTGTCGTTGGCCGGATCGTCGCACGAGCGGGCGGCTGAATACGGGCGCGGGTCGAGGAAGCGGAACCAGCCCTGGCCCGCCCGTGCGCATTCCTCGTGGTTACCGCGCACGACGACCCACGGCGCCTTCGCGAGTAGCGGCGCGGCCGGGCGGAACAGGTCGGCTTGCCACGTATCCCAGCCGTAGCCCCACGGGCTGTCCTTGCAGCCGGCGATGTCCGGCGGGCACGCGTTCTCGCGATAGTGATAGTCGCCGACGTGCAGCACGAGATCGGGCGACAGCTTCGCGACACTGGCCGCGATCGTGTCGAGCGGCCAGACCGCGGCATCGTTGCACGCCTGCCATGCGTTGTCGGCCTTCTTCATCCGGCAGCCCGTGTCGGCGATGATCGCGATGCGCTGCGGCTGCGCTTTCGGCAGCGGCAGCGTGCGGCCCGCGACGCTCGCCGCCTGGGCGCCGGCCGGCAGTGTGGCCTCGCACACGGACACCGGGAAGCTCGACGGCTTCGAATCGGCCGGATCGCTGGCGGTCGGCCGCTGGGCGACGGTCGCGGCGCCCGCGCGCAGCGTCATGCGCGACACCTTGTCGTCGACGGTCAGTTGCGGGCACAGCGGATCGCTGGCCGACGCGGGCGTGTAGTTCGTGATCACGCGCGCGATCGCCTGGTTCGCGTCGCCGATCTCGACCCATGCGGCCTGAACGTTGGCCGAGGCGCTGGCCGGATCGTCGGGCGTATCGATGTGATTCGAGCACGCGGACAGCGCGGCGAGGGCAGCAAGGGGAGCGCAGCGCACGAGCAGCGCGCGCGTGAGGAGTCGTCGCATGGGAGGGAGGCACCGTAGGAAAGTCGTCAACGATACGCAGCGCGAATGTAAGAAATGTGAAAAGCGGGGCGTGTCCTGGCTGACCCTTGACTTCAAGCCGGCTTGAAGCAGCACAGTCCGGTTCGTCATCAATGAATCGGAAGGGGATCGACGATGGAAGCCAACCGGCCCAACGAAGCGCAATCCGCGCTCTGGAACGGTCCGTCAGGGCGCGCGTGGGTCGATGCGCAGGCGCCGCTGGACCGGATGTTCGAGCCGTTCGAGCCGCTGCTGGCGGAGGCCGCGGCAGCATCGTTTGCCACGCGCGTGCTCGATGTCGGCTGCGGCACCGGCGCGGTTACGCTCGCGATCGCGCGGCGGCTCGGTGCGAGCGCGCAGTGCACGGGCATCGACATTTCGGCGCGGATGATCGATGCCGCCCGGGCGCGTGCCGAACGCGGCGGCGTGCCCGCCCGGTTCGTGTGCGCGGACGTGCAGACGCATGCGTTCGAGCCGGCGAGCGTCGACCTGATCGTGTCGCGTCTCGGCGTGATGTTCTTCGACGATCCGGTACGGGCGTTCGCGAACCTGCGGCAGGCGGCGCGGCCGGGCACGCCGATGCGGTTCGTCGCGTGGCGCGGCGCGGCCGACAACCCGTTCATGACGACGGCCGAGCGGGCGGCCGCGCCGCTGCTGCCGAACCTGCCCGTGCGGCAGCCCGGCGCACCGGGCCAGTTCGCGTTCGGCGACCGGCAGCGGATCGCGTCGGTGCTGTCGGACAGCGGCTGGGCCGACGTTGCGATCGAGCCGGTCGACCGGGTGTGCGTGCTGCCGGAATCCGCGCTGGACGACTACATTGCCCGGCTGGGCCCGGTGGGTCTTGCGTTGCAGGAAGCGGACGAAGCGACGCGGCGGCGCGTGGTCGATGCGGTGCGTGCCGCGTTCGGGTGTCACGTGCACGGCGCGGAGGTGCGCTTCGATGCGGCGTGCTGGCTCGTGACGGCGCGCGCGCCGTTCGCATGACGCGTAACGTGAAAGCAGCGGATCAAGGCCGGGGCGGTGGCCTGTTCGCCCCGCACGTGGCCGTGCCCGTGTGACGAAGCGGGGCCATGCGACCCGCGTGCGTCAGCGCTTCCGCGCGCGTAGCATCAGCCAAGCGCAGCCGCCGGCCGCCAGCACGAGGCCGAGCAGGACGGCCTCGGCGCCGAGCGCGAAACCGGGCGGCATGTCGCCGCTGTTCGGCACCGGCGCCAGATTGCCGGCCATCGCGACGGCGCCGCCGGCGAGCAGCGCCGCGCAGACGATCCAGTAGATCTTGCCGGGCAGTGCCGCGGCGCGGATTCGCCACAGCGCGATGCCGGCGCCGCCGAGGTACAGCACGGCGAGCGTGCCGAGCGCGATGATGTCGGCCGCGCGGCTTTGCAGCAGCCCGCTCATTCGGCCTCCGTCGCGTGCCCCGGTGCCCGGCTCAGCAGATGCGTGCGGGTGTCTGCCGCGAGCGACACGTAGCGTTCATATTGGCGCAGCACGTCGGCGATCACTTCGTCGCCGCGCAGGTATTCGATGTCGTAGCCGAGCCGGCCGTCCTCGAAGAACGTGACGATGCCATGGACATGCGCACGCGTCTCGTCCGGCTCGGCCGCCTCGCGCACCAGGAACGCGGCCGCGGATTTCGCGGTGACGCGCACGCCGTACACGAAATCGCGGTGTTCGGCGGTCGGTACGGTGAGCCGCACTGCATCGTCGCTGTCGCGCTGCACGTGCGCATCGACGCCGCTCGCGCGCAGCTCGTCGGCGACCTTGCGCAGCGCGGGTTCGACCGTTTCCGCGACGAACTGGCGCGCCTCGGCCTCGGTCGTCTGCCGCAGGATGTGCGTCAGGCGATGGCGCCAGTGCTGGCCGGTCCAGAAGCTCGTTGCAGGCGCAACGTCCTGCGAGTAGTGCGCGCGGTCGGCCGCGAGCCCGCGCCACAGCCCGTAGCACAGCGCGAGCATGATGATGGCGACCGGCAGCGCGGCGATCAGCGTCATCGCCTGCAGCGCGCCGAGCCCGCCCGCGACGAGCAGCACCGCGGCCGTCACGCCGAGCAGCGCGGCCCAGAACAGCCGCTGCCAGACCGGCGAATGCGCATTGCCGCGCGTCGCGATCTGGTCGATCACGAACGCGCCCGAATCGGCGGACGTGACGAAGAACACCGCGATCAGCACGATCGCGACGATCGACAGCAGTTGCGGCAACGGCAGGAAATCGAAGAAGCGGAACAGCAGCGCATCGACGTTGGTCGCCGTCTGCGCGAGCGCGCCGGCCGCGCCGTGCGTATCGAGCCAGATCGCGCTGTTGCCGAACACGGTCATCCACACGAGGTTGAACGCGGTCGGCACGAGCAGCACGCCGATCACGAACTGGCGGATCGTGCGGCCGCGCGAGATGCGCGCGATGAACATGCCGACGAACGGCGACCACGACACCCACCACGCCCAGTAGAGGATCGTCCAGCCGCCGAACCAGCCTTCCTCGCGCGGCGGCGCGTACGCATAGGTGCGGAACGACAGGTCGACGAGGCTCGACAGGTACTGGCCGATGTTGTCGCCGAGCGCGCGCAGCAGAAAGGCCGTCGGGCCCGCGACCACCACGAAGGCGAGCAGCAGGAATGCGAGCAGCAGGTTCAGTTCGGACAGCCGGCGCACGCCCTTGTCGAGGCCGGTCGCGGCCGATACGCCCGCGAGGACCACGACCACCGCGACGAGCCCGATGCGGAACAGGTTGCTGCCCGTGTCCCATCCGGCGACCGTATGCAGGCCCGCGCTCAGCTGCATCACGCCGTAGCCGAGCGTCGTTGCGATCCCGGCGACCGTGCCGACCAGCGCGAACGCATCGACGGTGTGGCCGATCCAGCCGTTGATGCGCTCGCGCAGCACCGGATACAGCCCGGAGCGCAGCGTCAGCGGCAGGTTGTAGCGGAAGCCGAAGTACGCGAGCACGAGCCCCATCAGCCCGTAGATCGCCCACGCATGGAAGCCCCAGTGGAAGAAGGTCATCAGCATCGCCTCGCGCGCGGCGGCGGGCGTGCCGGGGTCGACGGTGGGCGGCTTCAGGAAATGCTGCATCGGCTCGCCGACGCCGAAGTACATCAGGCCGATGCCCATGCCGGCCGCGAACAGCATCGCCGTCCACGACACGAAGCTGAATTCCGGTTCGGCATCGTCGGGGCCGAGCCGGATATTGCCGAAGTCGCTGGCGGCGATCAGCACGAGAAACACGAGGAAGCCGGTGACGGCGAGCACGTAGAACCAGTCGAACCGGGCGATAACCCATTGCTGGCCGGCGGAGAACAGTGCGCCGGCTTCGCTCGGGTGCAGTGCGCACACGACGAGTAGCGCGCCGATCACGGCGAGCGCGGGCAGGACGACCTGCGGCTTGAATGTCGTGCGGGGCGAGGGACGGGAATCCGGCATGGCGGGCATCCAGTTGTGGGCGCAACGAGGCGCGACGCCGCCCGGCGCGCACCTTGCGCGTCGGACCCTGATACGGCGTGCGTCGAGTGTACCGCGGTGTCAGGACTGCAAGAAGGGGCATGCAGAAGGGTAAACCTGACGAATTGTAAGGTATCGGGGCGATCGAGAAAACCCGCGCGGTGTGCGCGGCGGGCCGGCGGGGCGGGGAAAACGCAGCGACGGACGCCCGGACGGCGCACGCACGGCATGCGCATCGTCCGGGCAAGGGGCGGCGCGAGGAAGGCGTCGCCAGGCGGGTTCAGAACGTGACGGCGATCCCGGCCATGCCGACGAACTGGCCATGCGTCGTCGACGGCGTGAGCTGCTGCGAATCGCCGACGATCGGCGCCGCGTCGACGATGTGCCCGGCGCCTTGCGCGCCGAGCGTCTGCCCGCTCGAATGCGTGTACGCCTGCAGCGCGTAGAGCGTCGTGCGTTTCGACAGGCTGTACGACTCCTTCAGCGAATATTGTTGATAGCGGGCCGCGCTCGCGACACCGTTCGCCTTCGATGCGAGCGTGTACGCGAATGCGCCGGCCACCGAGAACGTCGGCGTGAAGCGGTATGCGGCAAGCGCGCCGTAGGTGTTGAACACGGCCGTGTCGGTGAACGCCGAGCCGTTGCCGGGCAGGTACTTCACGTTCGAATAGTTGAGCCCCATCGTCAGGTCGCCGAGCGTGTAGTTGCCGGCCGCCGCCACCTGTTCGACCGCTTTCGCGCTCAGGTAGCCCTGGTTCAGCACGGACACCGCGAAGCTGCCCGACGATGCGGTGGCCGGGTTCAGGAAGCCCGCGGACGAGCCCGAGCTGTTGATCCGCAGATAGCCGGCCGCGATCCCGATCGGCCCGTTCGCGTAGCGCAGCGCGGCGCTGAACGTGTTGCCCTTGCCGGTCGCGCCCGCAATGCCGCCGAATGCGTACATCGCGCTCGCGGTCAGCCCGGCGAAGGTCGGCGACGTATAGGTAACCGAATTGTTCACGCGGATCGTGGTGTCGAGGCCGTCGATGTCGCCCGGATGCGCGCCGGTGGCGCCGGTCAGCCAGCTGCTCGACGCGTACGGGCCGACGAACAGGAAGTAGGGCGTGTACTGGCGACCGGCCGTGACCGTACCGTAGCTGGCGTTGCGCAGGCCGACGAAGGCCTGGCGATTGAATAGCGTGCCGGCGGCGGCCTGCGCGCCCGTATTCAGGTTGAAACCGGCCTGCAGGTCGAAGATCGCGTGCGTGCCGCCGCCGAGATCCTCGTCGCCGCGCAGCCCGAACTTCGACGCATACAGGTTGCCGTCGCGCATGTAGATGTTCGAGTGCCCCTGCTGGTTGTTCACGTACGCGAGCGAATCGTCGACCACGCCGTACAGCGTGACGCTGCTCTGTGCGTGGGCGGCGGTCGTGCCGAGCGAGGCGGCCGATAAAATCAGGATTGCATAACGGTTGACGGGTGCTTTCATGCTCGATCTCCAGGTCTCTTCATCTTTTCAAGGGGGCGGGAGGCTGAATGCCTCCTCTGTGGCAGGCGGCGAGCCGCGCGAACGGCCCGCCTGATCGGGTTGGCTTCAGTGGTTCATTGATCGAACGCGACGACGAGGCGGCGCCACGCGCCGTCCTGCGCATCCTGCTCGACACGCGCGCCGCGCACGGCAATCGCGCCTTGCAGCGACGCGGGCAGCAGGATTTCGACGCGGTCGGACGGACGTGCCGGGTGGCCGTCCCAGCGGACCGACACGCCGAGCACGCCAGATGCCTCGCGGCCGGTCTCGATGCGCCACAGGCCGTATTCGCCGTCGCGCCATGCTTCGGTCTCGCCATCGTCCTCCACGCATTCGCCGTACGCGACGCCGTCCTCGATCCGCGGTGCGACGAGGAAGCCACGCGTGTCGGCGCGCGTACCGAAATGCTGTTCCGCGACGTTCAGCGGCAGCACGCGGCCTTCGCGCAGCAGCATCACCGGCGTGTCGAGCGGTGCGGGGAGCGTCACGCTCGCGCCGCCGTCGAACGACTGCGCGCTCGCGCAGCACGTCCAGCGTGCGCCCGACGGCAGGTACACCGTGCGTTCGGTCTGGCCGGGCTCGACGACCGGCGCGACCAGCAGCGCGTCGCCGAGCATCATGTCGTCGCACGCGTCGTAGCAGCGCGCATCGCCGGGGAAATCGGCGAGGGTCGACCGCAGCACGGGCTCGTAGCGCGTCGTGGACAGCCACAGCAGGTGATAGAGGTACGGCAGCAGCCGGTAGCGCTGCTTGATCAGCGACGCGATCTGCGCGGTGATCTCGGGGTACATCCACGGTTCGTTGACGGTGCCGTCGTCGTTCCATGAGTGGATGCTGAAGCGCGGCATGAAGATGCCGAACTGCACCCAGCGCAGCAGCAATTCGGGCGACGGCGCAGGGCCCGAGAAGCCGCCGATGTCGTGGCCGATGTTCGACACGCCCGACAGCGCGAGGCCGAGGCCCATCTTCAGGTTGTAGCGCAGCGTTTCCCACGACGTGTAGTTGTCGCCCGACCACGTCTGCACGTAGCGCTGCATGCCCGCGCCGCCCGAGCGCGACACGAGGAACGGCCGCCGCGCCGGCGCATGTGCGCGCTGCGCGTCGCGCGACGCGCGCATCATCAGCATCGTCTGCAGCACCTTCGCCTCGCGCGCCGGGAACGGCTGGCCGAAGCCGTGCGCGATCGCGTCGGGCGACCAGATCTCGTATTCGTTGTTGTCGTTCCAGGTCGATTCGATCCCGTATTCCAGCAGCGCCGACGTGACCTGCTCGCGCCACCAGCGGTACGCGTCCGGCTGCGTGAAATCGATGTACGCGCCGACTTCGTCCCAGAACTGCACCCATGCGGGCTCGCCCGATGCGGAACGGATCAGCAGCCCGCGCCGCGCGGCGTCGTCGAACGCGGGATGGTCGCGCAGCAGGCACGGCTTGATGTTCGCGCACAGGCGGATGCCGTTGTCGCGGTAATGCTGCACGAAGCCTTTCGCATCGGGAAACTTGTCGCGGTTCCAGTTGAACACGTAGCGCTTCGCGCCGATCGACGTATAACCCGATGACAGGTGGAACGAATCGCACAGGATGTCGTGCGTGTCGCACTGCTCGACGAACTGGTTCATCTGCTGCTGCGCGTCCGGCGCGTCGGTGTAGCTCATCGTCGAGCCCGAATAGCCGAGTCCCCATTTCGGCGTGCGCGCGGGGCGCCCGGTGAGCCACGTGAAGCGCCGCGCGGCCGCGAGCGGCGTAGCGGGCGACGCGATGAAGTAGTAGTCGAGATCGCCGTGTTCGGCGACGAAGTAGCGATAGAGCCCGTGGTAGTTGTCGAGCTCGCGGCCCATGTCGAACGCGCAGTCGGACAGCGTGTCGTAGAACAGCCCGAAGCCCTGGCCCGCATCGGGCGACCACGTGATGTAGAACGGGATGTGCTTGTACAGCGGGTCGGTGTGCTTCGCGCTGTAGCCCATCGCGTCGATGTTGCGCATCTCGAAGCGGGCGCCCGTGCGATCGAGTTCGCCCGCGCGTTCGCCGAGGCCGAACACCTGGTCGCCGCGCTCGCGGGCGACGTAGTGATACGCGCGATCGTCCCACCAGCCGAAGTTGTACGCCTGCGTCGCGCGGTCGGCGAGCGCGACGCGCCATGCGCCGTCCGCGCCGCGCAGCGACCACGTGCAGTGGCCGCCTTGCCGGCGCACCGCGAGCCGGATCTGCGCGGTTTCGATGCGCACGGCGTCGTCGTCCTCGGCGAAGTCGTAGTGGGGTAGCGTGAAGTCGCTCAGGTCGAGGCGGTCGCGCCCGTCGAGCGGCACGTCGTCGAGGCCCGGCGCGATCGTCCACGTGCGCGGGGTGCGCGCCGTCGCGTCGGGCAGCACGCGTACCCGCACGATGTCGTCCTCGAGCACGAAGATTTCGACGGTGGCGCCCGTCTCGGACGCGAGCAGTACGCGGTTCGCGTGGTGGCTGGCGACGCGGAACACGGGCGGATGAAGGAGCGAAGTCATGAAGGCGGTTCCTGGTGAAAACGGATGTCAGGCGTGCTGCGCGAGCAGGCGTTCCTGTTTCGACTGGCCGCGGATCAGCAGCGCGAGCAGCGTGACGCCGATGATGTCGAACAGGCCGAGGCACGCGAACAGCGGCGCATAGCCGATCTTGTCGGCGAGCGCGCCGACCAGCAACGAGAAGCCGAGGCCGCCGATCCACGCGGCCATCCCGGCGAAGCCGCTCGCGGTGCCGACTTCCTCGGGGTCGAACACGTCGGCCGACAGCGTGTTGACGAGCGCGGAGATCATCTGGTGCGCGAAGCCGCCGACGCAGAACAGCGCGATCGCGGTGTACGGCGACGACGCGAGCCCGATCATCGCCGGCCCGAGCATCAGCAGCGCGCCGAGCGCGACGCCCGCGACGCGCGACCACACGAGCGGCAGCTTGAAGCGATTCGCGAGGTAGGGCGACAGGTAGCCGCCCGCGATGCCGCCCAGGTCGGCCGCGAGAAACGGCATCCACGCGAACACCGCGATCTGCGTGAGCGGCATGTGGCGCTCGGTCGCGAGGTACAGCGGAATCCAGAAGCTGAAAGTTTGCCACGCGGGTTCCGCGAAGAAGCGCGGCAGCGCGATCGCCCAGAAACGTCGGGCGGTGACGACGTCGCGGATACGGCGCTTCGACACGGGCGGCATCGTGGCCTGGCCGTCGCGGATCAGCGTGCGTTCCTGCGGCGTGATGCGCGGATGGTCGGCCGGCGACCGGTACTGCGTGTACCAGAGGGCGGCCCAGACGAACCCGAGCGCGCCGGTGGCCATGAACGCGGCCTGCCAGCCGAACCGCATCGACAGGAACACGACGAGTGGCGGCGCGATCGCGGCGCCGAGCGACGTGCCCGCGTTGAAGTAGCCGACCGCGACGGATTTCTCGCGATCGGGAAACCATTCGGCGACGGCCTTCATTCCCGACGGAATCGCGGCGGCCTCGAACAGGCCCAGCAAGCCGCGCAGGATGCCGAGCGACAGCCAGCCCGACGCGAAGCCATGCGCGACGCCGACCACCGACCACAGCATCGCGAACAGCGCGAACCCGAGCCGCAGCCCGATCAGGTCGACGATGAACCCGCATACCGGCTGCATGATCGTGTAGCCGATCTGGAACGCGCCGACGATGTACGAGTACTGCTGCGTCGAGATCGCGAACACCTGCTTGAGCTCGGGCGCGAGCACCGCGAGGGAATTCCGTGCGAGGTAGTTGAGGATCGTGCCGAGACACACGAGCACGATGATCCACCAGCGCAACGCCTTGACTGTCTTCACTGCTGTCTCCTGTCAGGGAGGGCGGGCGCGCGGCGCCTGCCCGGTCCGTGAGGGCCATCCGTTCGGGACGGCTTGTTTCGTTTATTCGTACGATGTCCGATCTTGATGTCCGCCGGTTTTGCCGGTTTATATCGAAATCACGGTGTTCGAGCGAACATTTCGTCGTCATCAACCTGCAATGTTATCTGACGACTGATCATTTTCGAACATCCTATGTTCGAATGCGAATCCGGTCAACGTGAATCTGCATTCGAACGAACGTACTCGGGGTTTTCCCGATGAGCGAGGTAATCGCTCGCGCGGCGGCGCAGGACGGTTGCCCGTCAAAGGCCCGTGCGACGGGGCCGGATGATCGTCAGGAGGGACGACGCACGCCGGATGGGGCGTGACAACCCTGATGAAAATTTATTTCTTTTCGGAAATCGGATTGTGTAAATTCATTTTCATCGAACCTTGCAACAACCCTTCGCATGACGCCTCTCGTTCCGCCCGATGTCAGTCACGACGAACCCGCGATCGCCGAGCGGATCGCGTCGACGATGCCGTTGATGACGCCGATTCACCGGCGCATGGGCGAATTCGTGCTCGCGAACCCGTTTCGCGCGGCGACGATGCGGATCGACGAGCTCGCGCAGGCGGTGAATGCGTCGATCGCGACCGCGAACCGCTTCGCGAAGGCACTCGGTTTCGACGGCTATCCGGCGATGCGCGCGGCGCTCGTGCGCGGCTTCGAGGCCACGCTCGGGCCGGTCGAACGGCTGCGTTCCGCGCAGGAGCAGGAGTCCGGCGTACGCGGCGCCGCATGGATCGACGCGGTGTTCGACCAGGCTGCCGCCAACATCGAGAACACGCGTGCGCAACTGGATGCGGCCGACGTCGAGGCGGCGGTCGAGGCGATCGTTGGCGCACGGCGCGTGCTGATTCTCGGCGCCGGGTCGAGCGCATTTCTCGCCGGGCTGATGGAGCACGGGCTGTCGGTGTGCCACGACAACGTGCAATCGCTCGCGTTGCTCGGCGGCCCGTCGCATGCGGCGCGGCGCCTGTATACGGCCGACTCGCGCGATCTCGTGATAGCGCTCGCGTGTCCGCGCTACGTGAAGGACACGATCGAGCTGGCTCGCCGTGCGGCGGCGCGCGGCGCGCGCGTGCTCGGCATCACCGACGGCCCGCAATCGCCGCTCGCGCCGATCGCGTCGCTGAACCTGTACGTGAAGGCCGAGCGGCGTTTCGCGGCCACGTCGGAAGCCGCCGTGCTCACGATGATCGAGGCGCTGATCGATGCGGTCGCGCTGCGCACCCACCGGTCCGCGAAATCCGCCGCCGAGATGACCGAATTCCTGCTGCCGTGGCTCGTGCAGCCGCAAGCGGCGCTGCCGGTCGCCAACCCTTCTTCCCCACGTCCGAAAAAATCATGACTTCACCCGCGATCGTCGCGATTCACGGCGGCGCAGGCACGATCCTGCGCGAAGCGATGGATACCGACACCGAACGTCGGTACCGCGCCGAACTCACCGCGATCCTGCAGGCCGCGCAACAGGTGCTGGCCGACGGCGGTAGCGCGCTCGACGCCGTCACCGTCGCGGTGCGGATGCTCGAGGATTGCCCGTTGTTCAACGCCGGGCGCGGCGCCGTCTATACGGCCGAAGGCAAGCACGAACTCGATGCGGCGGTCATGGACGGCGCGACGCTCGGCGCCGGCGCGATCTGCTGCGCGACGCGCGTGCGCAACCCGGTGCTCGCCGCGCGGCGCGTGATGGAGGCGAGCGAGCACGTGCTGTTCGCCGGCGCGGGCGCCGATGCGTTCGCGGCCGCGCAGGGGCTCGAACTGGCGGAACCCGGCTACTTCGACACCGAATCGCGGCATGCGCAGTGGGTGAAGGCGCGCGCGGCGGCCGGCATGATGCTCGACCACGACGCGGCCAGCTTCGCATTCGGCGGGGCCGCACAACCCGCCGCACAACCCGCCGAGCCGCTCGATCCGGACCGCAAGCACGGCACGGTCGGCGCGGTCGCGTGCGACCTGAACGGCCACATCGCGGCGGCGACGTCGACGGGCGGCATCACGAACAAGCAGCCGGGGCGCGTCGGCGATTCGCCGATCATCGGCGCCGGCTGCTATGCGGACGACGCGACTTGCGCGGTCTCCGCGACAGGCACCGGCGAGATGTTCATCCGGCTCGCGACCGCGCATGACGTGGCCGCGCAGATCGCGTATCGCGGCGCGTCGCTCGCCGACGCCGCGCACGACGTCGTGATGAACAAGCTGCCGCGCCTCGCGGGCCGCGGCGGGATCATCGCGGTCGACGCGCACGGCAACGTCGCGATGCCGTTCAACACCGAAGGGATGTATCGCGGCTACGCACGCGTCGGTGAAGCGCCGGTCGTCGGCATCTACCGCGACGATGCGGCCTGAATCCGGATCGCACGAGGAGATACGCCATGACTTCGAGCCGTAACCCGTCGCCCCTGGCGCTGCCCGAGCAGCGCGTGGTGGCCGTCGACGACCTCTCGGTCACGTTCCGCCGCGAAGGCGCGACGTTCGACGCGGTGCGCAACGTGTCGTTTCACGTCGATCGCGGCGAGACGCTCGCGATCGTCGGCGAATCGGGCTCGGGCAAGTCGGTCACGTCGCTCGCGCTGATGCGGCTGGTCGAGCACGGCGGCGGCGAGATCACGAGCGGCCGGATCGCGTTCCGGCGCCGTGGCGGCGCGCTGGTCGATCTCGCGCGGGCGAGCGCCGCGACGATGCGCGGCATCCGCGGCGCGGACATCGCGATGATCTTCCAGGAGCCGATGACGTCGCTGAACCCGGTGTTCACCGTCGGCGACCAGATCAGCGAGGCGATCGCGCTGCACCAGTCGAAGGGCGCGGCCGAAGCCCGCGCGGAAGCGCTGCGGCTGCTCGATCTCGTGCGCATCCCCGAAGCGCGCCGCGTGTTCGCGCGCTATCCGCACCAGCTGTCGGGCGGGATGCGGCAGCGCGTGATGATCGCGATGGCGCTGTCGTGCCGGCCCGCGCTGCTGATCGCCGACGAGCCGACGACCGCGCTCGACGTGACGATCCAGGCGCAGATCCTGCAACTGGTGCGCGGGCTGCAGGACGAAATGAACATGGGCGTGATCTTCATCACGCACGACATGGGCGTGGTGGCCGAAGTGGCCGACCGCGTGCTCGTGATGTATCGCGGCGAGAAGGTCGAGGAGGGCGAGTCGGACCGCATCTTCGCGACGCCCGCGCATCGCTACACGCGGGCGCTGCTCGCGGCCGTGCCGCGGCTCGGCTCGATGCAGGGCACCGACGCGCCCGAGAAATTCCCGCTGCTGAAGGTGGACGGCACCAGCGCGACGGCCGCGGCGCCGACCACGACGTCCGCCGCGAACGACGCGCAGCCGCCCGTCGATCACGCCGCGCCGCCGATCCTGCGCGTGCGCGATCTCGTCACGCGCTTTCCGGTGAAGAGCGGCGTGTTCGGCCGCGTGTCGCAGTACGTGCATGCGGTCGAACGTGTGAGCTTCGAGCTGCGCGCGGGCGAGACGCTCGCGCTCGTCGGCGAATCGGGCTGCGGCAAGTCGACCACCGGCCGTTCGCTGTTGCGTCTCGTCGAATCGCAAAGCGGCTCGATCGAATTCGACGGCCGCGACATCAGCGCGCTGAAGGGTTCGGACCTGCAGGCGTTGCGCCGCAACATCCAGTTCATCTTCCAGGACCCGTTCGCGTCGCTGAACCCGCGCCTGACCGTCGGCTTCTCGATCATGGAGCCGCTGCTCGTGCACGGCGTCGCGAGCGGCAGCGAGGCGCAGGCGCGCGTCGACTGGCTGCTCGACAAGGTCGGCTTGCCGCCGGAGGCCGCGCGTCGCTATCCGCACGAATTCTCGGGCGGCCAGCGCCAGCGGATCGCGATCGCGCGTGCGCTTGCGCTGAATCCGAAGGTCGTGATCGCCGACGAATCGGTGTCGGCGCTCGACGTGTCGGTGCAGGCGCAGATCGTCAACCTGATGCTCGACCTGCAGCGCGAGCTCGGCGTCGCGTACCTGTTCATCTCGCACGACATGGCCGTCGTCGAGCGCATCAGCCATCGCGTCGCGGTGATGTATCTCGGCCAGATCGTCGAGATCGGCCCGCGCCGCGCGGTGTTCGAGGCGCCGCAGCATCCGTACACGAAGAAGCTGATGAGCGCGGTGCCGGTGGCCGACCCCGCGCGCCGGCATGCGCCGCGCCAGCTTGCCGCGGACGAGATTCCGAGCCCGATCCGCGCGGTCGGCGACGAGCCGGTCGTCGCGCCGCTCGTCGCGGTCGGCCCCGATCATTACGTCGCGACGCATCGCGTCGGCGGCGCGTACTGAACGCGCGGGAGGTCGCCCATGGACCGAAGCTGCGCACGAGCAAGGCAACGGCGTCTTTTCCCGAAAGGGGGCAGTCACGCCGCGATTTCCACCACGCGTTACCGAATCATCCACAGGAGCCCAGCAAGATGAACAAGTCGTATTCGTTCCCGATGTTCCGTCCGCGCGCGCTGTTCGCCGCGGGGGCCGGCGCGCTCGCGCTGTCGGTCGCGGTGCCCGCGTTCGCGCAGCAGAACGTCGTGGTCGCCGTGTACTCGACGTTTACGACGATGGACCCGTACGACGCGAACGATACGGTGTCGCAGGCTGTCGTCAAGTCGTTCTACGAAGGCCTGTTCGGTTTCGACCGGAACATGAAGCTCGTCAACGTGCTGGCGACCAGCTATACGGCGTCGCCGGACGCGAAGGTGTACACGGTCAAACTGCGCCAGGGCGTGAAGTTCCACGACGGCACCGACTTCAATGCCGCCGCGGTGAAGGCGAATTTCGACCGCGTGACCGATCCGGCGAACAAGCTGAAGCGGTACGGCCTGTTCCGGGTGATCGAGAAGACCGAAGTGGTCGATCCGAACACCGTGCGATTCACGTTGCGCGAGCCGTTCTCGGCGTTCATCAACACGCTCGCGCACCCGTCCGCGGTGATGATTTCGCCGGCCGCGCTGAAGAAGTGGGGGCGTGACGTGTCGCTGCATCCGGTCGGCACCGGCCCGTTCGAGTTCGTCGAATGGAAGCAGACCGACGACATGAAGGTGAAGAAATTCGCCGGCTACTGGAAGAAGGGCTATCCGAAGGTCGATGCGATCGACTGGAAACCGGTGGTCGACAACAACACGCGCGCCGCGCTGATCAAGACCGGCGAGGCCGATTTCGCGTTCACGATTCCGTTCGAGCAGGCGACCGATCTGAAGAGCAATCCGAAGGTGGACTTGATCGAGGCGCCGTCGATCATCCAGCGCTACATTTCGCTGAACACGCGGCAAAAGCCGTTCGATAACCCGAAGGTGCGCGAAGCGCTGAACTACGCGGTCAACAAGGAGGCGCTCGCGAAGGTCGTGTTCGCCGGTTACGCGACGCCGCAGACGGGCGTGGCGCCGACGGGCGTCGAATACGCAACGAAACTCGGGCCCTGGCCGTATGACCCGGCGAAGGCGCGCGCGCTGCTGAAGGAGGCCGGCTATCCGAACGGCTTCGAATCGACGCTGTGGTCCGCCTACAATCACACGACGGCGCAGAAGGTGATCCAGTTCGTCCAGCAGCAGCTCGCGCAGGTCGGCGTGAAGGTGCAGGTGCAGGCGCTCGAGGCCGGCGAACGGGTTGCCCGGGTGGAGAGCGCCCAGGATGCGGCGAAGGCGCCGGTGCGGATGTACTACAGCGGCTGGTCGGCGTCGACGGGCGAGGCGAACTGGGCCCTGTCGCCGCTGCTTGCGTCGGAGTCGGCGCCGCCGAAGTTGTACAACACGGCGTACTACAAGAACGGTCTGGTCGACGACGATCTCGCGCAGGCACTCTCCACGACCGATCGCGCGAAGAAGGCCAGCCTCTACGCCGATGCGCAGAAGCAGATCTGGGCCGACGCGCCGTGGATCTTCCTCGTGCAGGAGAAGATCGTCTACGCACGCAGCAAGCGCCTGCAGGGCATGTACGTGATGCCGGACGGCTCGTTCAACTTCGACGAAATCTCGCTGAAATGACGGCGGTTCACCCGCCACGCGGCGCCGGCGGCGCAATCCGCCGGCGCGTTGACCCGATCGGTGCCCCATGCTGAATTTTCTCGTCAAACGCCTGTTCGGCCTGCTGCCCACGCTCGCGATCGTCGCGGTGCTGGTGTTCCTGTTCGTGCACCTGCTGCCCGGCGACCCGGCACGGCTCGCGGCCGGCCCCGAAGCCGACGACGCGACGGTCGCGCTCGTGCGTGCCGATCTCGGGCTCGACAAGCCGATGCCGACCCAGTTCGCGAACTTCTTCGTGAAGATCGCGCACGGCGATTTCGGCATCTCGACGCGCAGCAAGCGGCCAGTGTCGACCGAGATCGGCGAGCGCTTCATGCCGACGCTGCTGCTCACGCTCGTCAGCATGGTGTGGGCGACGGCGATCGGGATGGCGATCGGGATCGCGTCGGCCGTGTGGCGCAATCGCTGGCCCGACCGACTCGGGATGACGATCGCGGTGTCGGGTATTTCGTTTCCCGCGTTCGCGCTCGGCATGCTGCTGATGGAGATCTTCTCGGTGAAGCTCGGCTGGCTGCCGGTCGTGCCGGACGGCACGTGGAAGAGCTACGTGCTGCCGTCGCTGACGCTCGGCGCCGCGGTCGCCGCCGTGATGGCGCGCTTCACGCGCGCGTCGTTCGTCGAGGTGCTGAACGAGGACTTCGTGCGCACCGCGCGCGCGAAGGGCGTGCACGAGCCGATGGTCGTGCTCAAGCATTGCCTGCGCAACGCGATGATTCCGGTCGTCACGATGATGGGGCTGCAGTTCGGCTTCCTGCTCGGCGGCTCGATCGTCGTCGAGGCCGTGTTCAACTGGCCGGGGCTCGGCCGCCTGCTGGTCGATGCGGTGACGATGCGCGACTACCCGGTGATCCAGGCGATCGTGCTGCTGTTCTCGCTGGAATTCATCCTGATCAACCTGACCGTCGACGTGCTGTACGCGGTCATCAACCCGACCATCCGGTTCAAGTGAGGCGCGCATGAACGCGACTGTCCAGCCCGCGGCGCCGGCCGCACCGACCGCGATCCGCACGCCGTGGCGCGAATTCTGGCGCAAGTTCCGCAAGCAGACCGTCGCGCTCGTCGCGGGCGGCTTCGTGCTGGCGCTCGTCGTGCTGGCATTCGTCGGCCCGCACATCGTGCCGTTCGATCCGGAGAACTATTTCGACTACGACGCGCTGAACGCGGGGCCGTCGGCCGTGCACTGGTTCGGCGTCGATTCGCTCGGCCGCGACATCTTCAGCCGGATCGTCGCGGGCACCCGCATCTCGCTCGCGGCCGGCTTCTTCTCGGTGGCGCTCGGCGCGGTGATCGGCACGTTCTTCGGGCTGCTCGCCGGCTATTACGAAGGCTGGTGGGACCGCATCACGATGCGCATCGCCGACGTGCTGTTCGCGTTCCCCGGCATCCTCCTCGCGATCGGCGTGGTCGCGATCCTCGGCAACGGGATGGTCAACGTGATCTGCGCGGTCGCGATCTTCAGCATCCCGGCGTTCGCGCGGCTCGTGCGCGGCAACACGCTGGTGCTCAAGCACATGACCTACGTCGAGGCCGCGCGCAGCATCGGCGCGTCCGACTGGACGATCATCATGCGGCACATCCTGCCGGGTACCGTGTCGTCGGTCGTCGTCTACTTCACGATGCGGATCGGCACGTCGATCATCACCGCCGCGAGCCTGTCGTTCCTCGGGCTCGGCGCGCAGCCGCCGACGCCGGAGTGGGGCGCGATGCTCAACGAGGCGCGCGCGGACATGGTGACGGCGCCGCACATCGCGGTGTTCCCGAGCCTCGCGATCTTCCTGACCGTGCTCGCGTTCAACCTGCTCGGCGACGGCTTGCGCGACGCGCTCGACCCGAAGCTGGAGCGCCGTTGATGCCGGCTGCATCGATGTGGACGGCGACGCTGCCGGCCGGGCCGCGCGGCACGATCGCCGACGTGCCGGGCGTGACGGTCGGCCATTGCACGCTCGATGCCGGCAGCGTGCAGACCGGCGTAACCGTCGTGAAGCCGCATCCGGGCGACGTGTACCGCAGCAAGGTGCCGGCGGGGGCGGCCGTGATCAACGGGTTCGGCAAGAGTGTCGGGCTCGTGCAGGTCGACGAACTCGGCACGCTCGATACGCCGGTCGCGCTGACCAATACGTTCGGCGTCGGCGCGGTCGCACAGGCGCAGATCCGCGCGGCGATCGCGGCGAATCCGCGGGTCGGCCGCGACTGGTCGACCGTCAATCCGCTCGTGTTCGAATGCAACGACGGTTACCTGAACGACATCCAGGCGTTCGCGGTCACCGCCGCGCACTACGACGACGCATGCCGCGCGGCGTCGCGCGACGTCGCACGCGGCGCGGTGGGCGCCGGGCGCGGGATGTCGTGCTTCGACCTGAAAGGCGGGATCGGTTCCGCGTCGCGCGTGGCCGTCGCGGCCGGCCGGCCCTATACGGTCGGCGCGCTCGTGCTCGCGAATTTCGGCCGGCTGCCGATGCTGACGCTCGGCGGCGTGCCGCTCGGGCGCATCGTCGCGCAACGGCGCGCGGCCGAAGCGGCCCACGCGGCGCCGCCCGAACAGGGCTCGATCATCCTGTTGCTGGCCACCGATGCGCCGCTCGACGCGCGGCAACTGTCGCGGCTCGCGCGCCGCGCGGGGGCGGGGCTGGCCCGCACGGGTTCCGTCTACGGGCATGGCAGCGGCGACATCGCGCTCGCTTTCTCGACCGCCTACACGATCGCGCACGACGCATCGACGATCGCGCTGCCGGCCCTCGTGGCCGATGCGGCGCTCGATCCGTTGTTCATGGCCGCGGCCGAAAGCGTCGAGCACGCGATCGCCGACGCGTTGCTGCAGGCGGTGACGGTCGCCGGGCGCGACGGCCACGTGCGGCAAGCGCTGCGCGACGCGGTACCCGATCTCGACCGGTTGTTCAACGAAGACAACGAAGGGCATCTGACCCAGTCATGAAGATTCTGATCTCGACCGACATCGAGGGCGTCGCCGGCGTATTCGCGACCGAGCAGACGCGCGCCGGCAATCCGGAATACGAACGCGCACGCCGCTGGATGACTGCCGAGGCGAACGCGGCGATCGAAGGCGCGTTCGCGGGCGGCGCGCAGGCCGTGTGGGTCAACGATTCGCATGGCGGCTATCGCAACCTGCTGCCCGACGGGCTCGATGCGCGGGCGCGCGTCGTGCTCGGCAAGCCGCGCACGCTCGGAATGATGGCGGGCCTCGAACAGCAGCCCGATCTCGTGTTCATGATCGGCTATCACGCGAAATCGCAGACGCGCGGCGTGCTCGCGCACACGATCAACAGCTTTGCGTTCACGCAGGTGTGGCTGAACGGCGTCGAGCTTGGCGAAGCCGGGCTGTGTGGCGCGCTGGCGCGCGAATACGGCGCACACGTCGCGCTCGCGACCGGCGACGACGTGTTCGCCGAGGAAACGCAGCCGCTGTTTCCGGACGCGCGCTTCGAGACGGTCAAGACGGCCGGCGGCGCATCGAGCGGCGAGACGCTCACGCCGTCCGCGTCGTGCGCCCGGATCGCGACCGCGGCGCGCGAGACTGTCGCGCAGGCGCTGTCATCCGGCCGGCGCGCGGGCACCCATCGGCCCGCGCCGGCCACCTGCACGCTGCGCGTACAGACGGCTGCGCTCGCCGACCTTTTCTGCGTGCTACCGTCGCTCGAGCGCGTCGATGCGGTGACGCTGCGCTTCGACGGGCCGTCGGTCGAGCACGTGGTGCGCACGCTGAACAGCCTGTCGGCGATGTCGTTCATGCTGCGGTGATGCGTGCCGCGACGATGCCGCCGGCGCGCGGCCGGTCAGTCGATCGCGACGGGGCGGGCCGTCGGGGCGAGCAGGAATGCTTCCATCGCCGCGACCAGCGCGAGCGGGGTTTCATTCATTGGATAATGGCCGGCATTGCGCAGCACGTCGACGCTGGCGAGCGGATAGCGCCGCAGGTAGGTGCGGGCCATCAGCGCCGCGTCGAACGCCGGATCGTGCTCGCCGATCAGTACCTTGACCGGATGGATGCCCGTGATCTCTTCGCTGAAATCCGTATCGGCCCACGCGCGGAAGTATGCGGCGAATGCCCGCGCCGACGAACAGGCTGCCGAATACGCGGCTTTCCACTCGATCCAGGCGGCGGGCAGCCGGTTGCCGGTGCTGCGGTCGATGATGGTCCGGCGATCGGCGAGGTGGTCGGCGGCCCGCTCGAATAACCCGCGTCGCGCGGCGTCGAACGGCAGGCCGCCGCACGGCACGGGTGCGATCGCCACCAGCGCGCGCACGCGGTCGGGCGCGATGGCGGCGATCTTCTCGATCGCCATGCCGCCCATCGAATGGCCGACGAGACTGAAGGTCGGAAAGCCGAGCGCGTCGGCGAGCGCGAGCGTATCGGCGGCGATCTCGTCGATCGTGTAGTTGCCGTGGGCGTCGCGCATACGGCCGTAACCTCGGTAGTCCATGAATACATAGCTGAAGTGCTCGCGCGACAGCCAGGCTTCGAGCGGTTCGAACGCGCGGGCGTCGCCGAACCAGCCGTGCAGCACGAGAACAGGGTGTGGGCCTTTCCCCACGCGATGAAACGTATTGGGCATGTCCGCTCCGATGAGGTTGCCATCCGGCCGACCAGGCCGGCGGGTGTCGCGGCCGCGAGGTCGTGCAACGGTGGAGCGGATCGTAGATCGTTCGAAGGCGACCCGCCTTCGATATCGGGTCATTGATGATGGAATTCGGGCCGTGAGAAATACGCTGCTAGATCCCTACGAACACATTCCCCGGAGCGTGGTCGTGCTCGACAACGACTTTGCGGCGGGCACGACGTTTCCGGATCACGCGCACGTGCGCGGGCAATTCGCGTTCGCGTCGCGCGGCACGATCAGCGTGTCGACGCCGCACGGGCGCTGGCTGGTGCCGCCGCAGCGCGCGTGCTGGGTGCCGGCCGGCGTGCGGCACGAAATGACGATGACCGGGCCGGTCACGATGCTCAATGCGTTCGTGTCCGTCGACGCCGCGCAGGCGGCCGGGCTGCCGACCCAGTGCGGCGTGTATGGCGTGTCGCCGCTGCTGCGGCAGCTGCTCGACGATGCGATCGACCTGCCGGCCATGTACGACGTCGACGGTCGCGCGGGCAAGCTGATGGATCTGTTGGTCGCGGAAATCGCGACGATGCCGCGCCTGTCGCTGCATGCGCCGCTGCCGGCCGATGCGCGGCTGGCGAAGGTGTGCCGGCACCTGTTCGCGGCGCCGTCGATCGACGCCGATCTCGACCGGGTCGCGGCCGACGCAGGCGTGAGCCGCCGCACGTTCACGCGGCAGTTCCGCGCGCAGACGGGCGTGAGTTTTGCCGCCTGGCGCCAGCAGGTCTGCATGCTCGCGGCGATTGCCCGCCTGACCGACGGGCAGCCGGTGACGCGCGTGGCGCTCGATCTCGGCTACGCGAGCGCGAGTGCGTTCACGTCGGCGTTTCGCCGCATTCTCGGCGACACGCCAAGCCGCTATCTCGAGATTCGTCGCTAGCCGGACGCCGCCAAAAAATACGCGTCCGCCAACTTCGGCCAGACGCGTTTAAAGGCACTCTGTCTGAAAAAAATGCGCGGGCCGCCTCAGGGGCAGCGTCGCGCATGATGCATGTCATTGTTGCTTCGTCTGATTTAATCCTGTCAGCTCGTTGCGGATAACGAAGCATACGCCGCATAACGCGCAAACGATATCGTGTCGACCCGCCGATTGATGTGCTGTCGCAGCATGCGTTTCAATGACGCGTTCGATATCGGGGCGGGAAGCCGATGACGACAGGCCTCCGCAGCCCCGTTGGTCACGATGCGGTGCACCATCGAATGATGGCGACGCCGTGCGCAAAAACGCCGTGTAGCGCGATGCCCGTCGGTATCGCGTCACACGGCGAAGCGGTTGCGCCCGAAGCCGTCAAGCGCCGGCGCGTGCGTGCGTCAAACGTCGAAGAACACGGTTTCTTCCGGCCCCTGCATGCGGATGTCGAAGCGGTAGACGACCGGCCGGCCCGGCTGCGCGTCGCGTTTCGCGACGAGCGTCGCGCGGCGCTCGGCCGGCACCGCGTTCAGCACGGGGTCGATCGCGTTCGCGGCGGCTTCGTCGTCGAAGTACACGCGTGTGAACGCATGGGTGAGAATGCCGCGCATCATCACGGTCACGTTGATGTGCGGCGCCTCGTCGGCGGCGACGCGGCCCGGCTTCACCGTCTCGACGACGAAGCGCTGCTGCGGGTCGGTGCCCGTGCCGACTCGCGCAAAGCCCGTGAAGCCGGATTTCGCGATGTCGTCGCGCGACGCGGGGTAGCGGCCCGCGCCATCCACCTGCGTGAATTCGAGCACCGCGTCGCCGACCACGTTGCCGTCGCCGTCGAACACCTGCCCGACCAGCAGCACATGCTCGCCCTCGGCGTGCGCCGCGGCAATCGTCGGCGTGAACAGGCTTTTCAGGTCGTAGTCGTATTGTTGCGGGCACAGGCCGTACGCGAAGTACGGGCCGACCGTCTGCGAAGGGGTTTGCTTCAGCGTCGTCATGGTTCAGCGCTCCATCGGGGTGGCGTCGCGGCCGCGCAGCACGATGTCGAATTCGTAGCCGAGCGCATAGCCTTCTTCGGTGATGTCCATCGAGAAGCGCGAGATCAGGCGCTCGCGCGCGGCTTCCGGCGTGCCCTGGAAGATCGGGTCGTACGCGAGCAGCGGATCGCCGGGGAAGTACATCTGCGTGACGAGACGCGAGCCGAAGTAATCGCCGAACAGCGAGAAGTGGATGTGATTCGGGCGCCACGCGTTCGGATGGTTGCCCCACGGATACGCGCCGGGCTTGATCGTCAGGAAGCGGTAGCGGCCTTCGTCGTCGGTCAGGCAGCGGCCCGCGCCGAGGAAGTTCGGGTCGAGCGGCGCGTCGTGCTGGTCGACCTTGTGCACGTAGCGGCCGGCCGCGTTGGCCTGCCACACCTCGACGAGCGTGTTGCGCACGGGCTTGCCGCCTTCGTCGAGCACGCGGCCGGTGACGACCATCCGCTCGCCGAGCGGCTCGCCGTTCTTCACGGCGTTCTTCGTCAGGTCGTGGTCGAGCGCGCCGAGATCTTCCGCGCCGTAGACGGGCGCGTACTGGTCGCGGAGTTTCTCCTTCAGCGGGATCAGCGGGCGGGTCGGGCCGCGCTTCACGGACGAACGGTACTCGGGGTGGACATAGGCCGGATGCGACGGCCAGTCGCGCGGCGTGAGGATCGTGGGGGAATCCATCGGGCGTCTCCTGGTAAGTATTGGGCGAGGTGGATGGCACGACTTTAGCCAATCCGGAAAGTTATGAAAAATGACCTTTTCTCGCGAATCGCATAACCATTCGTTATGTTCGTCCGGGCAATGAAAATCCGCCGGACAGAAAGCCTGTCCGGCGGAAAAAAGCGATCGGGCTTCGCGTCGTCGGTGACGACCCCGTGCACGGCCCTCCAGCCAGCCCGTCGCTGTTTTTTGTCGTTCGTTCTCGTTGTTATCCGGTCTCCCCGAGCGTGCCCGTCGTCAGGGATGGCGGGGATCGAACACGATCCCGTCGAATTCGAGCGCCAGCGTGCCGTCGCGCAGCAGGGCCGACGGTGTCGCCGCGTGGCCGGCACCGAGCACGTCGGTCACGTACTGCGCGCAGAAACCGCGCCGCGCGCGCAGGTCGAAGCGGCTGCCGAGCAGCGCGTCGATTCGCTGCTCGGCCAGCGCATGGATGCGGCGTTGCGCGTCGGCCGACGCCGCCGCGACGCGGCGCGCCAGCGCGATGCGTCCGCCGTCGGCACGGGCAACGAAGCGCGACAGCGGCGTGAGCTTCGTCCACGCGAATACCGTGGGCTCGGCGATCAGCGGTTCGTCGCCCGACGTATCGACGACGATGCCGAAGCGGTTGGCCCACGTGCCGGCCGACCCGGCCGTGGCATCCGGTGCACCGGCCGGCACGCGGATGAACACGAGATCGCCGACGTGCGCGCCGGCGGCCAGTGTGCGCACGGTGGCGAGCGGCATCGTGCGATCGGTGTCGCGTGCATCGCGCGGTGCGGTGGGGTGCGGTTCGCAGGCGGCTGTGTCGATTCGGGTGGTCATTTCGGCTCCGTCGTTGCATGACAGGACGGAGCGGATTATGCAGACAAGTATCCAAAAGTGCTGATGTGGATGCGTGGGTAGCCTAATATCCGACCTCGAGCATCATTTTTTGATACTGACATGACCGAGACCGCCCAACTCATCGAAACGCTGAAGCGCCAGCTCAAGGCGCAGGGAATGACTTACCGGGACGTCGCGCGCGCGCTCGACGTCTCCGAGACGAGCGTGAAGCGGCTGTTCGCGAGCGGCCGCTTCACGCTGGAGCGCGTCGCGGAGATCGCGCAGCTGCTCGGCTATACACTCGCCGAGCTCGTGCAGGAAGCGTCGGCATCCGCGCCGCGCCTGCGCGTGCTGACCGAGCAGCAGGAGGCGTTGCTCGTGTCGGACGAGAAGCTGCTGCTGGTCGCCGTCTGCGCGATCAACTACTGGACCGTGCAGGACATCGTGGCGGCCTATCGGCTCACGCAGGCCGAATGCGTGAAATACCTGCTGATGCTCGACCGGATGAACGTGATCGCACTGCTGCCCGGCGACCGGATTCGCGTGCGGGTCGCGCGCGATTTCGATTGGCTGCCGGGCGGGCCGATCCGCCGTTACTTTCACGCGCATGTGCTCGACGACTTTCTCGGCAGCCGCTTCGACGGCCCCGGCGAGACGATGACGTTCCTGCAAGGGATGCTGACGGACGCGGCCGCCGCGGAGCTCGAGCAGGAACTGCGGCGGCTCGCCAGCAAGGCGGCGGCGCTGCATGCGGAGTCGTCGTCCGCGCCGCTCGGGCAGAAGCACGGCACGGCCCTGCTGATCGCGAAACGGATCTGGGAGCCGACGGGATTCCACGCGCTGCGGCGCCACGAATGACGCGGCGCCGAACACTTGGGCCTTTCCGGAAAGTTATGCAAAATGGCGATTCATCGTCATTCGCATAACCACCCGTTATGAATAACCGTATCGCCGACGGCCGCGTCAAATTCCGGCACCTGCAATGCTTTCTCGCGGTCGCGCAGCTGGGCGGCGTGCAGAAGGCGGCCGAAAGCCTGTCGATCACGCAACCGGCCGTGTCGAAGACGATCGCCGAACTGGAGGCGATCCTCGGCGTGAAGCTGTTCGAGCGCGGCCGGCACGGCGCGCAGCCGACTCGCGAAGCGCAACTGTTCATGCCGCACGCGAATGCGTGCGTGCTGGCGCTGCGGCAGGGCGTCGGGCTGCTGGCGCGCGAGGGCGGCGCGGCAGCCGCGACGCTGGAAATCGGCATGCTGCCGACCGTCGCGGCCTCGCTCGCGCCGGCCTTGATGAAGGCGCTGACCGCGCGCTGGCCGCGCATCGTCGTGCGGATCGCGACGGCCGCGAACGCCGAGTTGCTCGAGCGTCTGAAAGCCGGGGCGATCGAATGCGCGATCGGGCGGCTGTCGGAGCCGGAGCGGATGATCGGGCTCGCGTTCGAGCAGTTGTACAACGAGCCGCTCGTCGCGGTCGTGCGCGCCGGGCATCCGCTGCTCGCGAGCGCGGCGCCGGCCGCCGAGCTGGCGCGCTATCCGGTCGTGCTGCCGCCGTTCGGCACGCTGATCCGCCAGTCCGCCGAACAACTGCTCGGCGCATGCGGCGCGCCGCCGCTGGATTCGTTCATCGAGGTGCTGTCGGTATCGGTCGCGCGCGCGCTGGCGCTCGAGAACGACGCGGTCTGGTTCGTGCCGCTCTATGCCGCCGAATACGATCTGTCGGCCGGTGCGCTGGCGCGCCTGCCGCTGCCGGCGGCGGGCACCGACGAGCCGGTCGGGCTCGTGCTGCGTACCGATGCGCAGCCGTCGCCGGTCGCGCGCACGCTGATCGACGCGGTACGCGACATCGCGCGGTCGCGGTTCGGCGAGGCGCGCCCGCACCGGGCGTCTCGCGCGGCACGCAAGCCTGCTCGCGGCAAGCGTTGATCCGTCGGGCCTGGGGCGATCTCTTTCGTTGCCACAGGATTGGCCATCCGGTCAGTAGCCGTCGTCGGGGTGCTTGGCATATCGTACCGTTTTTGATACGATGGACGACAAGACGATGGCGAGACAGCAGATTCAGGGCACGCTCGGCGTGCGGTTCTTCCGGACGGCCCGCGGCCACGAGCCGGTGCGCGAATGGCTCCATGCGCTCGGGCAAGCGGAGCGAAGGGCGATCGGCGAAGAGATCAAGACCGTTCAACTCGGCTGGCCGCTCGGCATGCCGCTGGTCCGGAAGATGGCGAAGGATCTGTGGGAGATCCGCGTGACGGTGCCGGGGCGAAGCGCGCGCGTGCTGTTCACGGTCGTCGGCGACACGATGGTGCTGCTGCACGGCTTCTTCAAGCAGTCGCGGGCCACGCCGTCGGACGATCTCGACGTGACCGTCGCGCGCCTGAAAACGCTGATGCGCGCCATCTGAATTCCCCGGTTGTGCCGGAACGCACCGTCTCCGACGGTCGGGCAGCCGGCAACGCCATGCACCTGGAGTACGACATGACGACCACGAACAATCCGTATATCGGCAGCGATTTCGACGCCTTCCTCGAAGCTGACGGCAATCTCGAAGCGGCCACCGCCACCGCGATCAAGCGCGTGATCGCGTGGCAGATCGGGCAGGAAATGAAGGCGCAGCACATCACCAAAACCGCGATGGCCGCGAGGATGAAAACCAGCCGCGCCGCACTCAACCGCCTGCTCGACGAAACCGACACGAGCCTCACGCTGGCGACGCTCGCGAGCGCGGCCGCCGCGCTCGGCAAACGGCTCAGCTTCGAGCTGGTGCCGGCCTGAGCGGCGCGAACGAACGGCGCGCGGCCGGATCGGCGTGATGGTTCGCGCGACGGGTGTGGCGAGCTGGCGGGCGTCGACCCGCGGGCGCTTGCCGGGTCATCGACGCGGGCCGGTGGTGATCTGCAAATAAAGCAGTGCACCGCCCGCCAGCAGCAGCGGGCACAGGAAATACCAGCCGGTCGTCACGAACAGTCCGGCGACCGCAATCAGCGAAATCCACGCGCAGCGGTACGCGATGCCGCCGCGCGGCAGCAGCTTCAGCGCGGCTGCCGCGCCGAGCCCGTACACCATCACGAAACATCCGGACGTCACGAGCACGAGTGGCTTCGGCCCGACGTCCGACAGCGCCGTGGCGGCCAGCGCGACGGCCGCCAGCACCGCGATCACGCCGAGGCTGCGACGCGGCACGCCGCCGACCTGGCTGCCCTGCGCGAGCCACGCAGGCAATGCGCCGTCGCGTCCGAGCGCGGCGCCGAGCTTGGCTGCGCCGGCGAAATACGCGTTCATCGTGCCGAGCGTGAGCAGCAGCGCGGCGGCCGCGGCCAGCACCTGCGCATGGCCGCCGATGCCGCCCGCGATCAGTTCGGCGAGCGGCGCGCCCGAGGCGCCCGCGGAAGGCCCGAGCACCGTCACGCTCGCGGCCGCAACCGACAGATACAGGAACCCGACGACCACGACCGCGATGCCGGCCGAGCGCGGCATGTCGTGCGCAGGCCGGCGGAATTCGGCGGCAAGGTGCGTGATGGCTTCCCAGCCGGCGAAGCTCCACACGAGCAGCGCGGCGGCCTGGCCGACGGCGAGCCAGCCGTGCGGAGCGAACGGATGCAGGTTCGCGGCGCGCGCATGCGGCGCGGACGCAAGCACCGCGGCGAGCAGCAGCGCGACGAGCAGTGCCGACAACACGAGTTGCATGCGGCCCGACACGGTGACGCCGAATGCGTTCGCGGCCGATACGGTCGCGATCAGTGCGGCGGCGGTGACGATGACCGTCGTATGTCCGCCGCCCGTGACGGCCGCGACATAGGCGCCGCCGAACATCGCGGCGGCCGGCGCGCCGGCCGGCACCGCGAAATAGAAGCACCAGCCGACGATGGCCGCGGCCTTCGGGCCGAATGCGCGCCGCGCGTAGGTCGACACGCCGCCCGCATCGGGATAGCGGGCGCCGAGTGCGGCGAAGGTGGCCGCGAGCGGCCCGGACAGCACGACGAGCGCGGCCCACGCGAGCAGCGAGGCAGGCCCGGCGGCGTCGGCGGCGAGCGCGGGCAGCGCGATCACGCCGGTGCCGAGCACCGCGCCGATATAGAGCGCGGCGCCCTGGAAAATGGTCAGCGAACCCGCGTGATGGGCAGCGGGCGAATCGGCATGCGAAGGCATGAGCGGCAGTCTCCGGAAGGTCTTGTTTTGTGTGGGTGACGCGCGGAAGTTCGCGCGGTCGATCGTTCGATGCTACCCGAACGATGACGCGCGCGCGGCGCGGCGATCAGTAGTCCGGTGCCGCTTGCGTGTCAGCCGATGTCAGCAGGAACGCGCGAGCCGCAGACGTGCGTCCTCGCGCGCGGCGGGCGGCAGGTCGGGCGCGTAGTGGAACGTACCCGATACCAGCGATGCGACGGGCACGCCATCGCGAAACAGCACGCGGTTGCCGGCCAGCGCCGGCACCTTGTCGCCCGGCAGCAGCGTGCCGGCGAGATTCAATGGGTCGGCGCCCGTCACGCATACGTATTGTCCGTCGCCCGGTTGCCGCCGCAGTTCGCGCAGGATCGGGATGGCCTCGGGCAGTGCGAACTGTTCGCCCGCGAGCCCGGCGACGAAGCGTCCGCCGCGAATCTCGCCGCGTGCTTCGAGGCGTTGCAGCACGCGCACGAGTTCGCGCCAGCTCGGCAGCCAGTCGCCTTCGCGTTCGAGCAATCGCCAGAACACGACGCCGTAGCGGCGCAACAGCGTCCACACGATATGTTCGAGCGCGTCGGGATCGGTCGTGGCGGGGCCGCGTTTCGGCGCGGGCGCGTCGTCGTCGGGCGGTGCCTGACGCTGCACGAGCGCCCAGCGCCCTGCGTCGTCCATCCCGCCGATCAGCGCGCCGCCGCGCCGCGTGCGAGGCGCATAGGTCGCGCTGCGCTTGACGGCCGGCTTCAGCAGCGCGCGCAGGCCCGCGTAGCTGTCCGCATTGACCAGGCCGGCCGACACGAGTTCACCGAGCGCCTGTTCGAGCTCGATGGGCAGCATGTGCAGATCGTCGAGCAGTGCATCGAAGAACATCGCGCCGTGCGCGGCGAGTGCGTCGCGCACTTGCGTGGCGCGCGCGGACAGTGCCGGTTGCGCATCAGGGTCACGCAGCGCCTGCCATGCGGAAAGATGGCGGCGCGGCAGCAGCACGATCGGCGTGGTCTTCACGGGCGTACCGGCCGCGCGCGCCGGCGCGCCGATGCGGGTCCATACCAGCTTGCCCGAGCGGCACAGCTCGTCGAGGCCGCCCGCCGTGTAGTCGGTGAGCCGCGCGGGCAGCAGCGCGTCTTCCCACGCGCTCGCCGCGGCCTCGTAGCCTTCGAGCTGTTCGACCACGGCTGCCAGCGCGTCGCGGCCGGTGCCGCGCGTATCGGGTGTCAGGTGCTGCCAGTGGAACAGGAAGCGCATGAAATCGGCGCGTTCGACCGGTTCGATCTCGCGGCGCAGCCGCTTCACCGTATAGCGATGAATGCGTGCGAGCAGATGGCGTTCGCACCATTCGTCGGTCGTCGCGCCCGGCGTGAAGCGGCCGCGCATTACGTAGCCTTCGCGCTCCAGCGCGGCGAGCGCCGTCGCGATCGACGCGGGCGGCAGGCCGAGCGGCGCGGCGATCGCATCGAGCGTGAGCGGCCCGAAGCCGGTGAGCCGCGCGCGGATCACGTCGACGAGCGCCGCATCGGCTTCCCACGGCTGCGCGCACGCGGCCGGCACCTTGAGCGCGGGTGTCGCGCGGGCGTCCGGATGCAGCGCACGCACGCAGACGAGCCGCTCGACCGGCACCCACAGCGCGGCGCCGCCCGGCGTCGCGAGTTTCGTCGCGCGGCGGCGTTCCACGAGTTCCGCGAGTCGCTCGGGCCAGCCTGCGTGGGTGTGCGCCTCGCTGTCGGCGACGCAGGCGAGGGTGAGCAGCGCATCGTGCATCTCGTCGGCATCGCGCACGAGCGGCCACGCTTCGTCGCGTACCGCGTCGATCGCGTCGGCGTCGAGCGCACCGAGGTCATCGGCCGATTCGGGATCGCTCCAGCGGCGCGACTGCACGGCCTGTGTGCGGCGCTCCTCGAGCGGCGCATCGTCGAGGAACGCGTAGGGCTTCGCGTTCAGGATCTCGGCCGCGAGCGGCGACGGCGCGGGCAAGTCGCGCGCGACGAGCTCGATCGCGCCGCTTTCGATCCGGCGCAGCAGCGCGAGCCAGCCGTCGGTGTCCATTGCGTCGTGCAGGCAATCGTCGAGTGTCTGGTCGACGAGCGGGTGATGCGGAATTTCGCGTTCGCCGACGATGTTCTCGAGGCACGCGACCTGGTCGGGAAACACCGTCGCGAGCAGATCGTCGCTCTTCATCCGCTGCAGTTGCGGTGCGGTGCGCCGGCCGCCGGTGAAACGCGGCAGCGCGAGCGCGGCGGTCGCGTTCCAGCGCCAGCGCACGCCGAACATCGGCGCATCGAGCAGCGCCTGGATCAGCACGTGCTCGGCGCTGGCCGAACGCAGGTAGCGCCACACCTCGTCGAGCGCGAAGCTGTGCGCGAGCGACAGCGACAGGATGATCGCGTCGTCGGTTGCAGCGGCCTGCAATTCGAAGTTGAAGTTGCGACAGAAGCGCTTGCGCAGCGCGAGCCCCCATGCGCGGTTGATGCGGCTGCCGAACGGCGAATGGATCACGAGCTGCGTGCCGCCCGATTCGTCGAAGAACCGCTCCATCACGAGCGTGTCCTGCGTCGGCAATGCGCCGAGCGCGGCGCGGGTGCGGGCGAGGTAGTCGGCGATCTGGCGCGCGGCGTCGGGCGACAGGTGGAGATCGTCGACGAGCCAGCGCAACGCGGGCGCGAGGCGGCTTTCGGTGGGGGCGAGCGCGGTGCCGCCGGGCGCGTTGTCGGGCGAGGCGGGCGGCGCGTCAGTCTCGGCGGCCGCTTTTCGGGATTTGCCGCGGGTGGCCGTCTTGCCGGCCTCGGTGACGTTCGCGTGCTTCGCCGCGTTGGTCCGCGCCTGTCGATCGCCGTCCGCGAACAGCCCGTCGAGCCGCGCACGCAGCCGGCCGACCGCCGCCGACAGTTCATCGCTGCGCCCCAGCCCCTCGCCGAGCCAGAACGGAATGCTCGGCGATTGGCCCTGCGCATCCTCGACGCGCACGCGGCCCGTTTCCACGCGAATGATCCGGTACGACTGGTTGCCGAGCTGGAACACGTCGCCGGTCAGGCTCTCGATCGCGAAATCCTCGTTGACGGTGCCGACCTGGATGCCCTGCGGTTCGAGCAGCACCGCGTAGTCGGCCATATCGGGGATCGTGCCGCCGGAAGTGGTCGCGGTCATCATCGCGTTGCGGCGGCCGCGCACGGTGCCGCCGACCACGTCGCGGTGCAGGTACGCGCCGCGCACGCCGCGACGGCTCGTGAATCCCTCGGCGAGCATCTTCATCACTTCGTCGAAGCGCTCGCGCGCGAGCCGCGCGTACGGCGCGGCGCGCGTGAAGCTCGCATACAGCGCGTCTTCCTGCCATTCCGCGCACGCGACTTCGGCGACGATCTGCTGCGCGAGCACGTCGAGCGGCGCTTCGGGAATCCGCAGCGCATCGAGTTCGCCGCGCTGCACGCAGTCGAGCAGCGCCGCGCATTCGACCAGCTCGTCGCGCGACAGCGGAAAGAGCCGCCCCTTCGGCACGCCGCCGACGTGGTGCCCCGAGCGGCCGACACGCTGCAGGAACGGCGCGATGCCGCGCGGCGAGCCGACCTGGCAGACGAGATCGACGTCGCCGATGTCGATGCCGAGTTCGAGCGACGCGGTGGCGACGAGCAGCTTCAGTTCGCCGCGCTTCAGGCGCTGCTCGGCGTCGAAGCGGTGCTCCTTCGCGAGACTGCCGTGATGCGCGGCGATCGCGTCCTTGCCGAGCCGGTCGGCGAGATGGCGCGCCATGCGCTCGGCGGTACGCCGCGTGTTGACGAACACCAGCGTCGTGCGATGCGCGGCCGCGAGCCCGGCGATGCGGTCGTACACCTGTTCCCACACGTCGGTCGCCATCACCGGTTCGAGCGGCACGTTCGGCAGTTCGAGCGCGAGGTCGCGCTCGCGCGTGTGGCCCGTGTCGACGATCGCGCAATCGCGCGGCGCGTCGGCCGGCCCGCCGACGAGGAAGCGCGCGACCGCGTCGATCGGCTTTTGCGTGGCCGACAGCCCGATGCGCGGCAGCGCGCGCCCGGTCAGCGCGTCGAGGCGTTCGAGCGACAGCGCGAGATGGCTGCCGCGCTTGGACGACGCCAGCGCATGGATTTCGTCGACGATGACCGAGCGCACGTTCGACAGCATCTGCCGCCCCGACGTGGACGACAGCAGCACGTACAGCGATTCGGGTGTCGTGACGAGGATGTGCGGCGCGCGCTTGCGCAGCGCGGCGCGCTCGGCCTGCGTCGTATCGCCGGTGCGCACCGCGGTGCGGATCGCCGGCACCGGCAGGCCGAGCTGCGCGAGCGATTCCGCGATGCCGGCGAGCGGCGCGTCGAGGTTCACGTGGATGTCGTTCGACAGCGCCTTCAGCGGCGACACGTAGACGACCAGCGTCGCATCGGGCAGCGTGCCGTCGTGCGCGAGCGCATCGCGCACCAGATCGTCGAGTGCGCACAGGAACGCGGTGAGCGTCTTGCCGGAGCCGGTCGGCGCGGCCACGAGCGTCGAGCGGCCGGCCTTGATGTGCGGCCACGCGAGCGCCTGCGCGCCGGTCGGCGCGGCGAACGTGCGTGTGAACCACGCGGCGACGACCGGGTGGAACACGTCGAGCGCACGGGCGGCAGGGCGGGTAGCGGTGACGTCCATCGGAGCGTTGAAATAGGGTGCGAGCGGGGTGCGAGCGCGCGGATGCATCGCACGCGAATCGAATCGTCAGTGTGCCAGACGTCACGGGTGCGTGCCGGGCATGCGTGCCGACGATTCACCCTCAGGTGGGGGCCTGCGCTGCACTTTCAATGGACGGAAAGTTGCGTGCGATTCGGCACGCCGATCGCGCGCGGAATTGCGTCGAATTGCAACTAGACGCGATGCAGCCAGCCGAGCCACTGTTCGATCAGCGGCGCACGCGACCACAGCGATTGCGCGAGCCACAGCGTGCCGCCCCAGGCGGCCGCGACCACGATCAGGTCGCAATGCCCGCTGTTCCACAGGTTCAGCGAATGGCGCCGCCAGATCCACGGTACGCCGAGCGGATTCGGCCAGTCGGCGAGCAGGTGCATCACGCCGCCGCAGGCGAAGCCGAACAGCGGCGCGGCCCATAGCGGATGCGGATGATGGATGAGCCCGTGCCAGCCGAGCGCGAGCAGCGCGATCCAGCCGATGCCCCAGTGCGTGAGGGTGCGATGCGTGATCCACAGGCGGCGCTTGCGGCTCCACCAGGCGACTTCGAGCCAGTCGGGCGCGGTGCCGCCCGCGACGCCCGCCGCGAACGCGGCGAGCATGCCCGAGTGCCACGGACCGGTTGAGCCGGTTTGCGCGACGAGGACGGCGGCGGCGACGCCGGCTGCGAAGCCGGACGCGTGATGTGCATTGTGTGATGCCATAGGGAGCGAGACGAAGCAACGTGAAGCGGCGCGTGCACGAAACGATGATGCGGCGCGCAACGGGGCGCTATCTTCGCAGATCGGGCTGTGCCGCGGGCGGGGCGTTCGCGGATTTTTTTGCACGCGCGGCGAGGCTTGCCGCGCGGTTCGCAACTTTCGGGTTTTGTGCGGTGCGCGAAGCGCGCGCCGCAGGCGATGTCGAACGATCCGCGCGCACGTCGCGGCAGCGCAACGTGACCGCGCGCACACAATCGCCACGCTTTCGTCGCGTCCCGCGTGTTCGACCCTTTTTGTCCCCCTATACTACGTAGCCGGCCCAGGGCCGTCGGCGCGCCCGCGGCCTTCCACGGATCAGGTGCTCGTCGTGCCTGAAGGAGATCCACATGGGGGACATGCAATGACTACGCTGAATCGCTTCAAATCATCCGCAGCCGTGCTCGCGACGGTGGCCGGCATCGGCTTCCTGCCGAACGCGCCCGCGTACGCGAAAGGGCCGCAGCCCGCGGTCCTGACGAGCTCCGCGGTGGCGGTGGCCGACAAGTACAGCGCGGATGCCGCGGAGCGGATCTTCAAGGAAGGCGGCAACGCGATCGACGCGGCCGTCGCGATCGCGTTCACGCTCGCCGTCACGTACCCGGAAGCCGGCAACATCGGCGGCGGCGGCTTCATGACGATCTACAAGGACGGCAAGCCGTACTTCATCGATTACCGCGAGCGCGCGCCGCTCGCCGCGACGAAGGACATGTATCTCGACAAGGACGGCAACGTCGTCAAGGGCATGAGCCTGTACGGCCCGCGCGCGGTCGGCGTGCCGGGCACGGTGGCGGGCATGTGGGAAGCGCAGAAGCGCTTCGGCAAGCTGAAGTGGAAACAGGTGCTCGCGCCGGCGATCCACTATGCGCGCGACGGCTTCGTCGTCGACGAGCAACTGGCGCAGCGCGGCGTCGACGCATCGAAGGAGTTCGGCGGCAAGACCAACTTCGACAAGTACTTCTCCGGGCTGAAGGCCGGCGCGAACTTCAAGCAGCCCGATCTCGCCGACGTGCTGACGCGCATCGCAAACGGCGGCGCGGAAGGCTTCTACAAGGGCAAGACGGCCGAGCTGATCGCCGCGTCGATGAAGACCGGCGACGGCAACGGGCTGATCACGACCGAGGATCTCGCGCAGTACCGCGCGGTGTGGCGCCAGCCGGTGCAGGCGAAGTGGAACGGCTATGACGTGATCACCGCGCCGCCCCCGAGCTCGGGCGGCATCGGCCTCGTGCAGTTGCTGAAGATGAAGGCCGACCTCAAGCAGGACTTCGAGGGCGTCAAGCTCAACTCGCCGCAGTACATCCACCTCGTCGCGGAAATCGAGAAGCGCGTGTTCGCCGACCGCGCGCAGTATCTCGGCGATCCCGACTTCTACAAGGTGCCGATCGCGCAGCTGACCGACGACGCGTACATCGCGAAGCGTGCGGCCGAGGTCAACCCGAAGGAGCCGTCGGACACGAAGAGCGTGCAGCCGGGCCTCGGCACGACGATGCCGGAGAAGGCCGAAACGACGCATTTCTCGGTGGTCGACAAGTGGGGCAACGCGGTGTCGAACACGTACACGATCAACGGCTATTTCGGCTCGGGCGTGATCGCCGACGGCACGGGCATCGTGCTGAACGACGAGATGGACGACTTCTCCGCGAAGCCGGGCGTCGCGAACATGTTCGGCGTGGTGGGCAGCGACGCGAACGCGATCGAACCGAAGAAGCGCCCGCTGTCGTCGATGTCGCCGACGATCATGACGAAGGACGGCAAGGTGTCGCTGGTGATCGGCACGCCGGGCGGCTCGCGCATCTTCACGTCGATCTTCCAGGTGATCAACAACATCTACGACTTCAAGATGCCGTTGAAGGAAGCGGTCGGCGCGATGCGGTTCCATCATCAGCTGCTGCCGCCGAACACGATCTTCTGGGAGCCGTACCATCCGATCGAAGGCGAACTCGCGAAGCAGATCGAAGCGCGCGGCTATACGCTGAAGGGGCAGGATTTCAGCGGCGACATCCAGGTCATCAAGATCGACGGCAAGACGCCGGAAGCGATGGCCGATCCGCGCGGGCGGGGGGTGACGCGGGTCATTCGGTGACGTTGACGTGAAGCGACGCGTGCGCGAAGCGACCGCGCACGCCGTTCGGCAGCCGGTGTTTCGAGCCGGCTGCCGAAATTTTTTCAGCCCGTCGTTCGAATGAAATCAGCGATCCGCGTGGCAATGGCATCCGGCGCATCCTCGAAGCAGTAGTGCCCGACGTCCGCCAGCCGCTCGATCGGCGCGGACGGAAACAGCGCGGTAAAGAGCGGCAGGAAGTGTTCGGCGCCGAGCGTTCGATCAGCGTCTCCCCAGATCGCGAGCGCGGGCTTGCTGCGTATCGCGCGCAGCGCCGCCGCATCGGGTTCCTCGAACCGGTGTGCGCCGGCCGCGAACCCCCGTGCCCATCCGATCGCGCCGAGACAGTCGGCCGGTTGCGCGAACGGCGCGCCGTATGCGGCGATCCACGTGTCGGCGATGATCGCGTGGTTCTCGAAGCCGTTCAGCTTCAACGTGCTCAGGATGTTGAAGCCGAGCTGCCCGAGCACCGTTTCGAGCGTACCGTCGGCCGCCGCACGCATGATCCACTGGAACCACGGCGCCTCGCGGCCATTCGCCGTCAGGCGCTCGGCGAGATCGGTCTGCCCGAACGGCGTCGGTCCGTTGGCCGACACGATGCGCCGAATCCGGTCCGGATGCCGCGCGGCGAGCCCCATGCCGACCGGGCCGCCGAAGTCGTGCATCACCAGCGTGATGCGATCGAGGTCATGCGCGAGCACGAAACGCTCGAGATTGTCGATGTGATCCTGCAGCCAGTAGCTGCGGTCCTGCGGCGTCGCGCTTTTGCCGAAGCCCATGTGATCGGGCACGACGACGCGGTATGTCGGGCTCAACGCCGTCACGAGGTGACGGAACAGATATCCCCATGTGGGTTCGCCATGCAGGCACAGCACGATTTCGCCGTCGCGCGGACCTTCGTCCACGTAGTGCATCCGGAAGCCGGATGCGTCGTCGAAATGCGGGGCGAATGGAAAGGTGCCGTCGAACGTGGCATCGGACCGGATCATCGAATGCTCCTTCGGGGAGTTGGAGAGGATGGTTTCAGTCGAAACTGGTTCGAGCGTAGATGATTAGGTTTCAAGTTGCAACCTTGTAAATCATGAGGGCAGTTGCCGAATGCGGGGCCGATGAAGTGAGGCGACGTGATGAATCCCTCCAATTTATGGATTTATTGGTTGGAACGTATGAATTCATATGCCAATTCCGGCTGGAACGGTCATTCCGTTCATCGATCCCGAACAGTCGGCAACTCAGCATTGATCTTTTCTGAATTTGGTTTTATATTGAAACCATTCATTTCAACGAAAGCGATCACCGTCGAGCCCTTATCCCGGTCACGGCGTCGCCGCCTGCACCGATGAACCGACGCACCACGCACGAAGATTCCCTTTGCGGTGTCGCCCGCCCGCTGGACGCGATTGGCGACTGGTGGTCGCTGCTGATCGTCCGCGACGCGTTCGACGGGCTGCGCCGCTTCGGCGAATTCCAGAAGAATCTCGGCCTCGCGAAGAACATCCTGGCCGCGCGCCTGCGCAACCTGGTCGCGCACGGAATCATGGACGTCGTGCCGGCCGCCGACGGCGGCGCGCATCACGAATACGTGCTGACCGAGAAAGGCCGCGGGCTGTTTCCGCTGCTGGTCGCGCTGCGGCAGTGGGGCGAGGATTTCTTCTTCGAACCGGACGAGGCGCACGTGCTGCTGGTCGACCGGAAGACCGGGCTGCCGGTCAGGAAGCTGGAGCTGCGTTCGCAGGACGGCCGCGTGCTCGGCCCCGAGGACACGGTCGTGCTGCCGCCACCCGGTTGATGTACCCCGAATCGACGGGTGCCCCCGCTTCAACCACGTAGGCGGCTGCGCACGGGCGCAGTAAGCGACGAGCGGGAATCGCGATGCGCCGTCGTTGAACTTCCGACCGGCCGGCACATCGACATTTTTCTTGAAGGTTGTGTACGCAACCTTGCCCGGGATACCGACGTATGTGATCGCGTTCACCCCCGATCGCTCGCCGCGTTGCTTTCGAGGAAACTGTCCACCGCGATCAGCGATTGTTCGTCGAGCGTGCCGAGCACGCTTTTCAGCTTCAACTGAAGCTTCAGCGCATCGAGATAGCTGTCGAACAGCTTCTGCCGGATGCCCGAGATGTCGCGCCGCAGGTTCAGCGTTTCGTACGTCGTGCTGTAGCCGACCTGATGCGCTTTCATCGACGCATCGTAGGCGAGCCGCGCGGCCTGCAGCGACTGCTGCTGCGCGCGAATGCGCTTGCCGACCGATTCGAGCGCGGACAACGCCTCGCGGTGATCGGTGCCCAGTTGCTCCTCGACCTCGCGCAGCCGGTTGCGGTACTGCTCGGTCACGTGCTCGGCCTCGACCTGCCGGTAGTACACGCTGCCGCCGGAGAAGATCGGAATCGTCACCTGCACGCCGACCGCGCTTTGATGGAAATCCGAACGATCGGTGAGCCCGCGCAGGTTCGGGTTGAGCCCACGCGAATACGACGCGAACAGGTCGACGGTCGGCAAGTGTTCGGCGCTGACGCGCTTCGCGGCAAGGCGCGCGACCTGGACGTCGCGATAGGCCTGCCGGTACGCGGGGTTGTCCTGCGGCGCATAGTCGCCGGACGGAATGCGCGGCGACGACCCGCGCATCGCCAGCCGCGGCCAGCGCGAGAAATCGATCGTCGAACCGAGCAACGTCTCGTAGCGGGCGCGCCGCGCATCGACGTCGGTCTGCGCGAGCGCCTCGTCGGATTGCGCGAGGCTGCGGCGCGCCTCGATCTCGGCGGTGTCGCCGATCGTCTTCATCCCGAGTTGCGCCATGCGCCGCGTATCGCTTTCGAGTCGCGTGAGCGCGCTGACTTCGTCGTCGGCGGATTGCAGTTTCTCGCGCGCGCTCAGCAGATCGAAGCACGCGTTCGCGACCCGCAGGATCAGGTCCTGCTTCGCGACCTCGAGCTTCTGCTTCGCCGCTTCCTCGTACTCGGTCGCGCGCCGCATGTCGTACAGGTAGGGCACATTGAACAGCGCCTGCGTGACCTGAGCGGAACCGTATGCCGCGTTGCTCGACCCGCTGACGTCGATGCCGAACAGGTTCGCGTGCGTGCCGTAGCGCCCCCACTCGAGTTGCGCGGCGGCCTGCGGCAGCATCTGCGCACGCGCCTCGGGAAATTTCTGGCGGGCCGCATCGTATTCGCTGCGGGCCTGCAGGTAGCGCGGATCGTGCACGGACGCGTACTGGTAGGCGGTATCGAGGCAGAACGCACGGGCGTGTGCCGGCGCGCCGGCTATCGTTACAGCGAACAATGTCATGGTTGCAAGTCGGGGATTCCACCTAGTCGAAAATCTTGATAGGGAAATACCCGCATCCGGTGTCGCCGACTCGCAATTCGTGCTCCTCGTTTCAAACATGGCCGTCTCCGTCTCCTGTCCGTGCCGCAATGCATTGCGGCGGGATTTAAACGTTTTGAAATTGAAATTCAAACAGCATGAATGCCTGCTACTCGCCGTGCATCGGAAAATGCGGCTGTAAGAGTGTGTCCTCCATTGAATTCCGATGCGCCCGCATGATAGCCTGATTTCGGCTGGTAATCGCAGTGATTATTAGATTAACGAGTCGCTCGGGATTAAAAGCCGTTTGTCTTTCAATGAAGGTTCTTTGCATCATCTTTATTTTTTACGAGGAGAGAATGATGAAGGTCATGACGACGGAACAGGTCAGGAATGTGCATGGCGGCGGTGCGATCAGCTCGCTGGGTAGCCTCGCCGTTGACGCCGCGCCGGTGGTGACCGCGCTCGGCCAGTTCCTGCCGAGCCTCGGCAATTACCTGCAGAACCCGAAGACGTTCAATAACACCGGCAAGTAACCGCCGTGCGCGGGGAGGCGCCCCCCGCGTCAGATGCTGCGAAACAGAAGGAAAAGAATCGATCGCCGCGGTGGAAATAAAGTGACTTCGAAATGCATTATTTCGAAATCGGGCGATTATCAGGAGACTGGAGTGCTGGATTATCACGTAATAAAGTGAACGGCCATCGGGCTTGCAATTGGCTGACGGCTGTTGGCATTCCGACAATATAAAGGCCACCACAAATGCGAGACATCACGGAAGAACAGGCCCGCCAGATTCGCGGCGGCGCGTCGCTTTACTCCAATTCGGCCGCCTATACGGTCGATCTCGTCAATCAGTCGATCGGGACCACGCTGCAGGGCCTGATGACCCAGTACCAGGCCCACGCCGTCGAACAGTTCCGGATGTCGCTCGGCTCGTCGCGCTGAGCGGCCCGCCGAGCGGCCGGCAACACCGATCTTCCGTCGCAGCCGGTAGCGCCGGCTGCGCCCATGCGTATCGCGCACGACCCGCCACGGGCCCGCACCGGCTGGCCCGGGCGGCGCGTCGTCGCGCCCCGGGTGCCCGACCATGCTCTTCAATACGCGTAAAGTCCGTCCGGTCCTGCAGGACGAAGTGACGGAGTGCGGCCTGGCCTGCCTCGCGATGATCGCGTCGTGGCACGGGCGCGAAACGACGTTGCGCACGCTGCGCAACCGCTATCCGGTGCGGATCGACTCCGGCCTGTCGTTCTTCGACCTGATGGAAATCTCGAACGATCTCGGCCTGCGCGCACGCGGGCTGCAGTTCGATGCGGGCGAGCTCGACGCGCTCAAGACGCCGTGCATCCTGCACTGGGGGATGAACCACTATGTCGTGCTGACGAAGGTCGGCTACGGCAGCGTGCACATAGTCGACCCCGCGCTCGGCGAGACGAGGCTGCCGCTCGCGCAGGCGCTCACGCACATCACCGGCTATGCGCTCGAACTGAATCCGGACATCGGTTTCTCGCGGGCGGGGCAGGCCGACCGCATCCGGCTGCGCGACTACCTCGAAGGGCTGACCGGCATCCGCAAGAGCCTCGCGATCGGCATCGTGGGCGGCGTCGCCGCGCAGCTCCTGCTGCTGCTCGGCCCGTCGTACGTGCAACTGACGATCGACGAGGCGCTGAAGAAGACCGACGTCGACATCCTGTACCTGCTGACGATCCTGTTCGCGATCGTGTTCCTGTTCGACACGCTCTACGCGAATCTCGTCGGCAACATCAAGAGCTACCTGCGCAACATCGTGTCGCAGCAGTTGTCGGCGAACATGGTCGGCCATCTCGCGCGGCTGCCGATCGGTTATTTCCTGTTTCACAACACCGGCGATTCGATCTCGCGCGTGTCGTCGGTGTCGGAGGTCGGGCGATTTCTCGTCGACGGGCTGGTGGGCGGGCTGCTGAACCTCGTCACCTGCACGCTGACGCTCGTGCTGATGCTGTATTACAGCCCCGTACTGGCCGGTATCAGCCTCGCGGGGATGGTGCTGTTCGCGTTGAGCCGGCTCGCGATCCAGCCGCAACTGCAGGACGCGATGTCGCAGATCCTCACGCGCGGCGCCGAGGCCGATGCGCTGCTGATCGAGAACATCCGGTCCGCGCATTCCATCAAGCTGCTGTCGGCGGAGACCGCGCGCAGCAGCCTGTGGGTCAACGCGTTCACGCAGAAACTGCAGGCGATGCGCCAGCAGGAGCGGCTGCAACTGCTGTTCGACGCGATCTCGAAGGGGATCGTGCACGTCGAGCAGCTCGTGATCGTCACGTACGGCGCATGGCTCGTGATGCACGGCCAGAGCACGATCGGCGTGATCTACGCGTTCATCCAGTACAAGAACCTGTTCGCGGACAAGTTCATCGATTCGATCCAGCTCTACGTGCGGCGCAAGGTGCTGCAGGTGCACATGGATCGCGTCGCGGACGTGCTGCAGACCGAGACCGAGGAGCCGGCGCCGGACGCGGTCGTGCGGCCGGTCGACGGGTTCGACGGCGCGCTGTCGATCCGCGCGCTGTCGTACACGCCGAAGGGCGGCCATCGGCCGATCCTGAGCGATGTCGCGCTCGACGTGCCGGCCGGCAGCAAGATCGCGATCGTCGGCCGCACCGGCAGCGGCAAGACGACGCTGCTGAACTTGATCTGCGGGCTCGTGCGGCCCAAGCCCGGCACGCTGTTCGTCGGCGGCGTCGATCTCGCGGAAGTGAACCTGCGGCAATACCGCAAGCATCTCGCGGCCGTCACGCAGTCCGACCAGCTGTTTCGCGGGACGATCCGCGACAACATCACGAATTTCGCGCCCGCGCCGCGGATCGGCGCGATGTTCGACGCGGCGAAGCTCGCGTGCATCCACGACGAGATCGAGCGGCTCGACCATCGCTACGACACGCCGCTCGGCGATACGCAGAAATTCCTGTCGGCCGGCCAGATGCAGAGATTGCTGATCGCGCGGGCGCTGTATTGCGAGCCGCGCCTGCTGATCCTCGACGAGTTTTCGTCGAACCTCGACCAGGCGACCACGCACGAGATCTGCCGCAACGTGCTGACGCTGCCGTGCACGATCGTGCTCGTCACGCACGATGCGTCGATCCTGTCGATGGTCGACCGGATCTACCGGATGGATGACGGCGTGCTGACCGATGCGACCGACGCATGGCGCACGAACGAGGAGGCGCGGTGATGCTCGGGCGGCTCTTCCTGCTCAATCCGTTCTCGTATGCGTTCCTGCTACGCCGCGCGGTGCGGGCGATCGCGCTGCGCACGTCGCCCGCGCGTGGGCTGCGGCTGATGCGCTGGTGCTCGGGCGCGTGCCTGCGCTGCTTTCCGTGCATCCGCGAGTCGATCGAGCGCGCGGTCGCTTACATGTTGAGCGCGCACCTGAACGACGATCCGCGGCGCGTGCGCGAAGTGTCGGCCGCGATCGTGCGCGAGTTGTTCGAGGCCGAATTCGCGGGGCTCAAGCTGCGCACGCACAGCCTCGCATCGATGAAAACGATGATCGACGGGATGGCATGCGAAGGCGACGACCAGTTGCGCGCGGCACTCGCACGCGGCGGCCCGCTGATGCTCGCCGGGCTGCACTTCGGCAACCTGATGCTGTTCGTCACGAAGCTGCGCTTCATGATTCCCGACGACCGCAAGCTGATGGTGATCCTGCACCGCGACGCGCCGGGCGCGTTCTTCGACGATGCGCTGCGGCTCGTCGCCGAGTACGGCGCCGGCGAAGTCGAATTCATCGACATCGAGGAGCGCGTGCATCTGCGGCGGCTGATCACGAGCCTGCGGCGCGAGGCGCCCGTGTTTCTGCTGTTCTCCGACTTGCACGGCAAGTTCGGCAAGACCAATCGCTGTCGGCTCGGCGGGCGCTGGGTGCGGATGGCCGGCGGCGGCGTGAAGCTCGCGGTCGAGCAGGGCATTCCGCTGCTCGTCGCGTATGCGACCGGCGTGCCGTTCCGCGATCGATGCGCGGTGCATTTCACCGAGCTCGCGGCCAGCCCGCTTGCACCGATGCTCGGTACCGACGACGACGCGTCGCCCGTGCGCGCGACGCACCAGCGCATCGTCGACCGTCTCGAGCAGGCGCTCGTGCGCCAGCCCGAGCAGTGGCATTTCTGGGAACACTTCACGCCTTACCTGATGCCGACGCCGCTGCTCGATGCGGCCGCGCGGCATCGCTCCTGACGAGCCCGCCCCATGCCGACCTGGAATTCCGCCCTCCGAGAACAGAAGCCGTCGCGCAAGCTCGCGCGCGGCACGACCTTCGGCACCGTGATTCACGGCGTCGTGGACGTGCCGGTGTCGATGCGGTTCTTCTGCTACCTGTCGCTGGCGATGTTCGCGATGTTCGTGACCGCGCTCGTCGATCTGAGCTACGCGAACACCGAGAGCGTGTCGGGGATGCTGACGCCGCGCTCGGGGCTGATCGGCGTCGGTGCGCCGCCGGGCTGGGCGGTGCGCGACGTCTACGTCGGCAAGGATCAGCACGTGAAGGCCGGCCAGCGCCTGCTCGCGGTGACGCGCGACACGAGCTTCGTCAGCCAGGCGAACAACGTGCAGGGGATGCGCGCGGCGCTCGACCGGCAGCGCGTCGAGGTGACGCAGCAGATCGATGCGGCGCGGCTCGAATACCGGTCGTCGGTGCAGCAGATCAATCAGCAGATCGCCGCGCAGGGCGAGAGCCGCGGGCTGATCGACCGGCAGATCCAGGACCAGAAGCGCATCGTCGACGAGTATGGCGAACGGCGCGCGCGCGTGAAGCAGTTGCTCGACGAACAGGTCGTGACGCTCGAACAGTACAACCAGGTCAACACGCAATACCTGCAGGCCGGCCAGGCGTACCAGGACCTGCTGCTGCGCCGCGCCGAACTCGCGAAGAACGCGATGAAGCTGCGCGGCGATCTCGACACGATGCAGAGCAAGTACGACGGCGCGAACGCGGAACTGAAGATCAAGCAGGAGGAGCTGAACGCGAAGGAATACAACATCGACGAGAACGTGAACCAGGTGCTGTACGCGCCGGCCGACGGGCAGATCGTGCGGCTCGACGTCGTGCAGGGCGGCGTGATCGATCCGCCCGGCACGCGTGTCGTCGAGATCCTGCCCGCGAAGGCGGACGGACTGATCGCCGAGGTCTACATTCCGTCGTCGAAGGCCGGCTTCGTGAAGAAGGGGCAGGAGGTGAAGGTTGCGTACGCAAGCTATCCGGTGGAGAAATTCGGCACCTATCGCGGCAAGGTGCTGTCGATCTCGCCCGTCGCGTTCTCGGCGAAGGAACTGAACCTGCCCGGCGATGCGGCCGTGCCGCAGACCTACTTCAAGACCTGGGTCGAACTCGCCGACCGCACGCCGTCGTTCGATGGTCGGCCGTTGTCGCTGCGGGCCGGGATGATGCTGAAGGCGGACATCGTGCTGGAGCGTCGCAGCCTGCTCGAATGGCTGTTCGAGCCGTTGTACCGGATTCGCCAGCGCCTGTTCGGCGTGCCGGCCTGAGCCGATGGGCAATCGCGACACCCGCCGCCCCCGCGCGCGGCCGGGCACCGTGCGTCCGCTGTCGCGCTGGCTCGGCGCGACGCTGTTCGCATGCGCGGCCGCCGCGCACGCCGCGCCGCAGCCCGACGGCGACGCCCCACCGCGCTGGCAGGCCGGCGCCGACGGGATCGGCTTCTGGCCGGGCGGCGATGCGGCTGGCTTCGATGCGAGCGCATGGATGACCGATGCGGGGCCGGCGCGCGGCGCACGCAACGAAGCTTCGGGCGACGAGCGGCAACCCGATACCATTCCGCTGACCGCCCGCAAGATCACGCTCGGGCAGCGAACCGGCGCGGCAGCGCGCGCCTGCGAGGCCGCCGGCGACGCGGGCGCGGACGGCATCGGCTTCGACGACGGCCGTACCGGCGGCGGCTGCGATCCGGCCGCCACGCACGATGCACCGGCCGGCGACGCAGCGGCGCGCGGCGTCGTCCATGCCGACCGGATGCCGTACGAACTGCATCCGGTCGATCCATCGCGGCTGCCCGATCTGCCGGCCGCGCAGGCGCCGCCCTTGCTCGAGCAACTGATGGGCGACGACCGCAACATGGTCGGCCTCGGCTGGCACTTCGTCGGGACGACCGGACGCTCGACGCCCGTGACGACGCGCACCGACGCGCTCGGCCTGAACAGTTTCCAGAACGCGGGTTCGAGCCTGTCACTCAGCAATACGAACACGCTGGCGTTCACGTTCACGCATTTCGTCTCGGAGCACTGGGCGGCCGAACTGGGCGCCGGCATTCCGCCGGTGCTGACGTTGCGCGGGCACGGCAGCATCGCGCTGCCGCTCGACCGCATCTTTGCCGGCGTCCACGGGCGCTTTCCGCTGATCGATCTCGGCAACACGCAAAGCAATCCGCTCGCGACCACGCGGGCCTGGCTCGGCTCGGTCGTGTTCAAGTACTACCTCGGCGAGCGCGACGACCGTTTCCGTCCGTTCGCGGGCATCGGCGTCAGCTACACGCGTTTCACGAACACGAACCTGAACCCCGTGTTCCAGCGCAAGCTCGCATCGCTCGGCGGGCTGCTCGCGGCCGGCGCGGACATCGGCAGCCTGCAGTCGCTGCTGCTCGATCCGGCGCTGTTCCAGCGGATCTGGGACGCCGGCGGCGATCTGCTGCTGTCGGGGCGGACCAATGTGTCGGCGAAGGTGAAGAGCGTCTGGGAGCCGGTGTTCACCGTTGGCGCGAGCTACCAGATCACGCGCCGGTTCTGGCTCACCGGGATGGTGACCTACATCCCGCTGCGCACCCGGATCACGCTCGACATCAACCAGCCGAACCGCCTGCTGGCGTCGAATACGTTCGATATTTCGGCGAACCCGGTGCTGGCCACCGTCCTGCTGAACTTCCGCTTCTGACGGCGTAGCCGGCCATTTTCATGAATTTGACGCGCGACGCTGGGATAATGATCGAGTTTGGCTGCGTCAATGATGGAAGGAGGCCCCATGGGCGACAACGATACCCGCACCGAGACCGACAACCGCACCGAGACGCGCTCGATGGAGGAGCGCCAGCGCCGTTTCGAGGAAGATCTCGTCGACGCCTACGACGAAGAGCTCGAGATGGAACTCGACGACCGCCGCTTCGACAATGGTGAGGACGTGCTGTTCTCGCCCGAGCGTCGCGAGGCGCGTAAGGCGTATTTCCGCGAGTTGTTCCGCTTGCAGGGCGAACTCGTGAAGCTGCAGGACTGGGTCGTGAACACCGGGCACCGGCTCGTCGTCCTGTTCGAGGGGCGCGATGCGGCCGGCAAGGGCGGTGCGATCAAGCGCATCACGCAGCGCCTGAACCCGCGCGTGTGCCGGGTGGCCGCGCTGCCGGCGCCGAACAACCGCGAGCGCACGCAATGGTATTTCCAGCGCTATGTCGCGCATCTGCCGGCAGGCGGCGAGATCGTGCTGTTCGACCGCAGCTGGTACAACCGTGCGGGGGTCGAGCGCGTGATGAATTTCTGTACCGACGACGAGTACGAGGAATTTTTCCGATCGGTGCCCGAGTTCGAGAAGATGCTCGTGCGCAGCGGCATCCAGATCGTCAAGTACTGGTTCTCGATCACCGACCACGAGCAGGAACTGCGCTTCCAGAGCCGGATCGAGGACCCGCTGAAGCAGTGGAAGCTGAGCCCGATGGACCTCGAAAGCCGCCGCCGCTGGGAGGCTTATACGGCCGCGAAGGAAGAGATGCTGCAGCGCACGCATATTCCGGAGGCGCCGTGGTGGGTCGTGCAGGCCGTCGACAAGAAGCGCGCGCGGCTGAACTGCATTCACCATCTGCTCGGCCAGGTGCCGTATCACGAGGTGCCGCGCCCGACGATCGACCTGCCGCAGCGCGAGCATCACGAGGATTACATTCGCCGGCCGGTGCCCGACAACATGATCGTGCCGGACGTGTATTGAGCGGTTCGGGGCGGCTGGACCGGCCAGGGGAGGCGCGCCGTGCAACGCGGCGCGCGGTCTTCTATCGAGCGAATCCAATCACAGGTCGGGGAAGCCGGAGCGTCCTTGCGTCAGGTCGAACAGTTCGGCCCTTGCCGCGGCTTCGGCGGCTTCGGGCAGCTTGATCACGAGCTTTACCGTCATCCCGTACGCGCTGTCCACTAGCGCGTAACCCGCCTGTTCGATCCAGCGGCGCACGCGTGCCTCTTCCGGGTAGCCGATCTCGATCGCGAGCCGCGTGTGCCGAATGCGCTCGACGCGCTCGGCATCGAGCAGCGCCGACGCGATCGCATCCGTGTACGCGCGCACCAGCCCGCCCGCGCCGAGTTTCACGCCGCCGTAGTAACGCACGACCGCGCCGAGCACGCCGTCGAGGTCGTGATGACGCAGCACTTCGAGGATCGGCCGGCCCGCCGTGCCCGACGGCTCGCCGTCGTCCGACATACCCGACTGGCCGCCCGCCAGCAGCGCCCAGCACACGTGGGTGGCCGCCGGATGCTCGTCGCGCAGGCGCTGCAGCACCTGCATCGCGGCATCGCGGTCCTCGACGGGAACCGCGTACGCGATGAAACGGCTCTTGCGGATTTCGAGTTCGCGGAGGTAGGAGGTGGCGAGCGAATAACTCATGCGTCGCGACGCGGAAAGCGTAGGGAAATCAAGGTGATGATGGCCGGTCGATGCTCGTGGTGTGGGCCCGCGGACCGATGGATGTCGTCTGCATGAGCGCGGGGCGAAGACGGAATTTTACCGTGGCGCACGTCGAGGGTATCCAGTTTGGCCGGCGACCGCGGTCCGGATGGCGAGCATGGCTTGAATCGGGCACGGTACCTGCGCGCGACATGCGCTGCTTTCGTTTCCTGCGCGTGGCTCAAGTCGATTCATCGATGCCGCGCACGGCATCAACGCACGCCGACCGACGACCGCAGCGCCGCGCCCAGCGTGCGCAGCGCCTGCCGGGCGTGCGCATCGGTCAGGTTCGAGTAGAGCACCACGTCGCGCGCCGGCAACGGCGGCAGCCCGTAGCGCGTCCCCACGTCGACGGTGCCGGCGGGCGCCACGCGATGCCCGAGCGCCGCGACGGCCAGCCCCGCGGATACCGCCGCGCCGATCGTCGCCACGCCGCCGCCGACGAAGACTTCCGTCCACGCGACACCGGCTTCGTCCAGCGCGTCGACCGCCATGCGGCGCACGCTGCACGGTTCGGCCTGCGTGGCGAGCCGCAGCGGTTGCGGCGGATGGTATTCGAAATCGGCCGCCGCCATCCAGCCGAACGACTCCGACAGAATGGTTTCGCCGTCGAGCCGTCGGCTGTCGTGCTGCAGCGCGACGGCCGCATCGAGCCGGCCGCGATCGAACGCATCGAGCACGTCGCGCGACGCGGCGACGCGGATCTCCAGCACCAGCGCCGGCTCCGCTTCGCTCATCCGCCGCAGCAGCATCGGCAGATCGGCGCCGACGACATGGTGGCTGACGCCGATCACGAGCCGTCGCTGGCTCGTGCCGAAGGCGCCGAGCGCACCATGGTGAGCGGCCACCAGTTCGCGCGCCGGCTCCAGGAACGCGGTGCCGTCGGCCGACAGGCGAACCTGCCGCGGCGTGCGTTCCAGCAGGCGGCGGCCGAGCCCGTCTTCCAGCCGCTTGATCTTCAGGCTCACCGCGGACTGTGTCGTGTCCAGCGCTTCCGCGGCCCGCGTGAAGCTCTTGAGATCGGCGGTCAGCACGAAGGCCTGCACGGCTTCGATGTCGAGCGTTTTCATCGCACCCTCATTCATTTCAGAATCGAATCATTGAAATATTCTGCCATCGTCTTTTCAAATGATTCAAGGTCTTCTACGCTGCGTCCATGCCGTCCGGAATGCCGTCCGTTTCTTTCGCCAGGAGTCGATCATGCTGACCGCGTACTACGTGCACCGCCTGCCGGCGGACTACGACCTCGACATCATCCGCAATCGCGTGCGCGAGCGCGGCCGGCTGTGGGACGACACGCCCGACCTGCTGTTCAAGGGATTCCTGTTGCGCGAGGCCGGCCGTCACGGCGCGACGGAAAACGGCTATGCGTCGTTCTACCTGTGGCGCAACGAACAGGCGTTCGCGCGGTTCGTGACGGATGGCCGCTATCGGGTCGTGACGGACAGCTTCGGTCGCGCGCCGATCGACACGCAAGTTGCGCTCGACGCGCGCAAGGGCAGTGCGTCGACGGGACGTTTCGCGCGTCTTGAAACGATCGAGATTCCGGCGGACGCCGATCTCGATGCGGCACTGGCGCGGGAGATCGCACGCAATCGCGAAGCGGCGGCTCGGCAGGGCGTGGTCGCGGCGGCCGTCAGTCTCGATCCGCTGCGTTGGCGCTTGACGCGTGCGCTCGTGACGGAACATGAACCGGACGACGGCGGCGCGGGCACCGTGTACCAGGTCCTGCATCTGGCGAGGCCGTTGCTCGACACGCTGGACGCGGGTCGCGCGTGATGGCCGGCATCGCGTCGCGATTGCCGGCCGGCGTGGTGATTGCCGCGCATCTGGCGGGTGTGGCGGCGGGCATCGTCACGATCGCGGCGCTCGTGACGGTGCTGGCGCTGCTGTTCAGGTAACGCGCTTCAGCACAGTGGTGGTGGGCGCGGGGGCGCCGCGCATGCGATGCGCGGCGCCCCCGGTCGCTTCATCGCCGCTCGCTCAATGGCCTTGCAAGCGGATATCGCGCGACGACGCGCCGACGTACACGGTCCCGCCCGAGACGACCCGCCAGCCGTTGCGCGACGTATCCCAGACGCTCTGCATCCGCGGCGACACGGTCACGCGCACCCGCCGTGCCTCGCCCGGATTCAGCCGGATCTTTTCCCAGCCGACCAGCCGCTTCGGCGGCTCGTCCTTGTACGGCACGCCGAGATAGACCTGCGGCGTTTCCGCGCCGGCCACGCGCCCGTCGTTGCGTACGGTGAACGCGACGCTCAGCGAGCCGTCCCATTGCTTCGACACCGACAGACCCGAATACGCGAAGTGCGTATACGACAGGCCGTAGCCGAACTCGAACATCGGCTTGATGTTGCGCGCGTCATACCAGCGGTAGCCCATGTCCAGCTTTTCCGCGTACACCGGGTCGTTGTCGAACGCGCCGTTTTGCCCCCACGTCGGCGAGTCCTGATCGCGCGCCGGGAAAGTCACGGGCAGCTTGCCCGACGGATTGACCGCGCCGAACAGCACGTTCGCGATCGCCTTGCCGCCGGCTTCGCCCGGATACCACGCCTCGACGATGGCCGACACGTTGTCCTTCCACGGCATCAGCACCGGATTGCCGCTCTGGACGACCACGACCGTATGCGGATTCGCGCGCGCGACGGCCTCGACGAGCGCATCCTGGTTCGACGGGTTCGCGAGGCTCAGGCTCTGCAGGTCGCCGAAATCCTCGCCGGCCGGCTGCGCGACCACGACGATCGCGACATCCGAGCGGCCCGCGAGCGCCGCGGCCTGGTCGATCTCCTGCTGCGTGTACGCGCGGAACGGCGACTGCTGGTCGCTGTTGCCCGCATACGTGACCTGCGCGGCCGGCGCCAGCGCGCGGATCGCCGCGACGATCGGCACGTCGACCTTGAGCCATGGATTGCGCCACCAGCTGCAGCCGGTCGACGATCCGAACGTCAGGCCTCCGCAGCCGGCGAACGAACCGGATACGGGGTCGCGCGTGTTACCCGAGCCGCCGCCGGACAGCACGGCTGCATCCGCATGGCCGCCGATCACGGCGATCCGCGACAGTGCCGACGCGACGAGCGGCAACTGGTTGCCGTCGTTCTTCAGCAGAACGATCGATTGCTCGGAAGCCGCTTGCGCGAACCGGTTCCCGGCCGCGAAATCGATCGTGCCGCCGCCTTGGGCCGGATCGTCCATCACGCCCACGCGGATCATCACGGCGAGCTTGCGGCGCACCATGTCGTCGAGGCGCGCGGTCGACACCGAGCCGTTCGCGATCGCCTGCTTGACGGCCGCCGGCGTCAGGTACACGCTCGGCCCGACGTCTTCTTCCTCGTCGAGCCCGGCATTGATCGCGGCGGCGGTGCTGTGCGTGGCGCCCCAGTCGGACTGCACCTGGCCCTGGAAGCCCCACTCGTTCTTCAGCACGTCGTTCAGCAGATGAGGGTTCTCGCACGCATAGGTGCCGTTCAGGCGGTTGTAGCTGCACATCACGCTACCGGGCCGCCCGCGTTTCGCGGCGATCTCGAACGGCAGCAGATACAGCTCGCGCAGCGTGCGTTCGTCGATCTGCGTATTGCCGCCCATCCGGCCGTGCTCCTGCTCGTTGCCCGCGTAGTGCTTGATCGTGGCGATGACTTTCTGCCGCTGCGTGGCGAGCGTGCGTTCGGCGAGCAGGTCGCCGGCGAGCAGCGGATCCTCGCCGAGATACTCGAACAGGCGGCCGCCGCGCGGCTCGCGCGCGAGGTTGGTGCCGCCGGCGAGGCCCATCCCGAATCCTTGCGCGCGCAACTGGATCGCGACCTGCTTGCCGTAGTCGTACGACAGCCGCCGATCCCAGCTCGCGGCGACCGCGATCGTGGCCGGGAACGTCGTGCTGGCCTGCGACGTGCTGCCGGAGCCGGTCGCCGAATCGACCATGTTGAGATCGGGAATGCCGAGCCGCGGCACACCCTGGATGTAGCCGGCGCCACCGCCCGGCACCTTGGACATTTCGTATTGCGAATGAATGAATTGAAGTTTCTCGTCGAGCGTCATCTTGCGCACGAGCAGGTCGGCGCGCCGTTGCGCGGCGGCCGATGCGAACGCGTCGGTCGCGTCGCCCTGCGCATTGAAATCGGCGTCGCCGGCGTAGGCAGTGGTGCAGAGGGTCGCTGCCAGCACGACGGCCGGCCAGAGTTTGTCCCGCATGTTGCTCTCCTGATCGTATTGCCGGTTGTTCGAATGATGTCTGGAGCTGCGCACGTCCGGTGGATTCGCACCGGACGGATTCGGCTGGCGGTGCAGGATGGTTGCGCGTCGGCATGCCAGGCCAGGCGGGGAATCGTTACGGCCGGTTGGGCTCGACCAGTCAATGCGGGCGGCGACGCAGGCCATCCCGCACTGTCGAATCGGGTGTAGCGATTCTCTGCTGCGACCAATGGTATGAATGTAGTTTGACTACAGCATCGGTGTTTCTACCGATCCGTGTGATCTTTATTTCGTAGTCGCGCTGGGTGGGGTGGAAAGGCGGTCATCGTTCCCGATGGTGGGGGTGTGGTCGGGTAAGAAGTACCTGTGTGCTGGTGCTATTGCGCGGGCAATACGCCGTGACTCGTGGTCCGGTTCGTTGCGTGTACATCTAACCGGGGCGACATTGACATGTCATCGAATACGACGCGGTTGACCGGATGTCCGAAACGTACTTTTCATGTGGCGATGACGGTATTGCTCAATCGCTTGGGTCATTTCACGCACTGTTTGCCGGTGAATCTGTTTCTAATCTTGCGCGGGTGCGTACGCTCGATCGAGTTCGCACATCTCTTTTCGATAATCAATCGACCGGGCATCGAATCCGAAGGTGCGACAGGAGTTGATTTCCGCAAAGTCCGACAATCACACGTCAAGGAACGATATGGCATTCCAGCTTCAGGATCGGGTCCAGGAAACGACCACTTCTACCGGTACGGGGGCGCTGTCCCTGGCCGGTGCAATGACGGGATTCCGAGCATTTTCGTCCGTGTGCGCCAATGCCGATACTTTCTATTACGGGCTGCAAGCGGTCACGGGGACCGGTGTTCCGAGCGGGAACTGGGAGATCGGAATCGGCGCATACAACGCCAGCGGGAACACGCTGTCGCGTACCACCGTGCTGGCGTCGAGCAATGGCGGTGCGATCGTGAATCTCGCTGCGGGTACCACGCAGGTGTGGATGGATTTACCCGCGGCGCTTCCGGCCAATTTGCCGGTCAGCGCCAAATATTTTGGTGCGAAGGGAAACACCCGGATCGTCAACGACGGCGTCACGACGTCGGGATCAACGTCGTTTTCGTCGGCCTCGGCGGTATTCACGGCGGCGGACGTCGGCAAGCGGATCGACATCGCGACAACGAACGCCAGCGGCGTTGCAACGCTGGTCGTTTCCACCACGATTGCGGCGTTCGTCAGCGCGACGCAGATCACGCTCGCGAAAGCCGCCAATGCGTCGGCGACCGGGGCGAACGTGGTCTACGGCAGCGACGACGGCCCGGCCCTGACGGCCTGGCTGAACTACCTGATGACTATCTGGCCGGTCAAGGGCGACCTGCCTGCCGGGGTCTACTATTCGAGCCTCGCGCTTCCGTCGATCACCAGGCCGATAGCCGTGTTCGGGCATTCGGCGCGCACCTCGATCATTCAGTTCGGCGCCGGCGTCAGCGGCCAATGCCTGACGGTATTGAACGCCGGCTTCAACAACGAAGCGACGGATTTGCCGCAGACCGGCAACGTGTCATGGACGTCGAACATGGCCGTGCTCGCCGGGTGTGTCCTGCGCGACTTTACCCTTCAGGGCAATCGCGCATGCGCATCACTGCAACATGGCCTGGTGTTGCAGGGCAACGTGGACTGGCTCGATGTCGCTCACGTGAACTGTCTGTATTTCCGCGGCGGCGGCGTGCTGTGGATGGACACCGGAAGCGGATCGACGCAAGCACGCGCCAACGTACGCGAGATCAATCTGAACACGATGAAGATCAGGCACTGCGGCGACCTGTCGACGAACACGCCGAGTTTCGGGATCTACCTTGACGACAGCCCGGCTGCCACTATGTCCGACTCGTCGAACCTGTTCAACCTGAACAATATCGACATCATCTTCAGCTATGGCACCGCGCTCGCCGTGCAGGATCGGCGCACGTCGAATACCGGCTTTCCGCTGTACGGAATTCAAGCGCGAAACATCGTGCTGCACGACCGGATGACGACGATGGGACTGAGCGGCGGCCGGATGTTCAGCGTCATCGGACAGGTCACGAACTGCCTTTTCGACATCAACTTCCCGTTGAGCGCACGTAACGACTACGCGGCGGAGATTCGGCCGAACCCGAATTTCAATGTCTATCCCACGGACAATGAATTTACCTTCGCGTTCCCGAAGACGGTGAAGGGGGTGACGATCGGGAACATCGGCTACAACACGATCAGGTTCAGGAATTATTTCGGATGCGCCGAGGCGGTATTCATTTCCACCGAGAGTCCGTACAACCTGAGAATCGATTGCGAGACCGACAGCGTGTTTCAGCAGGTCACCTCGGCGCTGGTTTTGACGGGGACGGGCGCCGTCGCGATTCCGGGCTGGTCGTTCGGTACGACGCCGAACCTGTCGATCTTCATGCCGGTCAACGCAGTCAACGGGACAGGCGACACGACGCTGGCGACCATTTTTGGCATCACGGGCACGATCGCGCGTTCCGGAAGCGTCACGGCCGGAACCGACACCTATACGTTTACGCCGTCTTCATCCAGTACGGCGTACATTCCCGCAGGAGAATACTTCTCGAAGATCTGTGTCGATGCGTCGCAAGGTAACGGGGTGGCCGGGCGTTACAAATATATTCCTGAGGACCGCTACGGACGTGCGGTCAACAGCGCATGGGCCAGCGGGCGCCTGCTGCAAATGTGGCCGTGGCAATTTCACATCGAGAATGCGACCGGGCTGGTTCGTTACAGCTACGGCGTGCCGACGGCCGACAGCGCCGGTAACGCGATGGCGGTGTGGTCCAACGGCTTCGTCGGCACCAGTTCGACGCCCGGGGTGACCGGTATCAGCAAACTGACGGCGAACTATGCGTCGCCGACGATGCTGACCAACCTGGTCGGCGGGATCGACGGCCAGTCGGTCAGGATCATCGCGACCAACGGCAACTGCACGATCGCGAACAACGCGAACATCCAGACGACGACCGGGGGAAACGTCGTCATGGTGAGCGGGCAGGTCCTGACTTTTACGTTCGACGCGACACTGAACAAATGGTGTGGCGGTTAGCAACCGGCGGTCGCGGTCGCTTTTCAGGGGAGTGGCCCCATTTCCGTATGAAGTTTGGCTTTCGGTGGGCTTGCTCACATACGCGCCGGGCTGGACGGTGTCCAATCGTGTATCGCCGCGGGAGCGGCCGCGCCGGAGCACGACCGGCGCGGCAGTATCCGTGCGGACCGTCCGTGTCGTATCGGGCGACGTTCGCGACGGCGATGCGGACGGTATGCCGGTGCGTAACCGCGATTTTCGTCGGGCGGGCCGGCCGACTGTAGACAGACGAGCGCGCCGAAGCGCCGCTCGGCCGTACGAAGCGATGTGCGGCGAGAAAGGATGCGCGGCAATGCAGCGCGAGCCGTGCCGGCAAGCGAAATGCGGTATCCGTCAGGTTGGGGCGGGCGGGTTCCGCTCAGTTTGGAAAGACGCGATGTCAACGACTACACAGAAGAAATCGAGGCTCGGCATGCCGCGGCTGCGCGTTGCGATGGCGGCGACCGTGTGTGTGCTGAATGCCTGCGCATTTGCGCCGGGCATGACATATCAGGCGCCGGCCGAACGCGATGCGAATGCGCGCGTGAGCGTTGCGGCGACGGGGTCGGGGGGACTCGACGGGGTGCAGAACGTGTCCAGCGAAGACCTGATCGAGATCACGCCTGCGTTCGTCGAACAACAGCATGCCGCGCGCTCTGCCGGCGTCGACGCCGAAATCCGGCAACTGTTCGGTACGCCAAAGGCATACGTGATCGGCCCGGGCGATGTGCTGAACATCGTCGTCTGGGATCACCCGGAACTGAACCTGCCGACGGCGCAGGCGACGAATGGCGACAATATCGGCACCAACTCGGTTGTGGCGGGGTACACGGTGGACGCGGGCGGTAACGTTCAGTTCGCGCAAGCAGGCCTCGTACACGTGGCCGGGCTCACCGAGGCGGAGGCGCGTGCCGCGGTGACCCGGCGGCTGGGCGAGTACGTGCGCAAACCGCAGATTGCGCTGCGTATCCAGGCGTATCGCAGCAAGCGAGTTTATCTCGACGGCGAAGTGCGCACGCCGGGGCTGCAGATCGTGAACGACATGCCGATGACGTTGCCCGAGGCGATCGATCGCGCGGGCGGCTTCACGGCCGGAGCCGACCGGTCGCAGGTCACGGTGACGCGCGGCGGCAAGACGGTGAACGTGAGTTTGCCGGCCATGATCGCCGCGGGTATCAATCCGTCCAATATCCTGTTGCGCGACGGCGATCTCGTGCGAGTGCGTCCGACGAGCGAAGCGAAGGTCTTCGTACTCGGCGAAGTGTCACGCCCGGCGACGCTGACGTTGACCGACGGACGGATCAGCCTCGGTGAAGCGCTTGGCGAGACCGGCGGCGTCAGTCAGTACACGTCTGACGCGCGGCAGATCTACGTGGTGCGCCGCGGGCCGGGGAACCGGCCGCAGGTCTATCACCTGGACGGTCGCGCGCCGGCCTCCTATGCGTTGGCCGATCAGTTTCCGCTCGAGCGTCGCGACGTCGTCTTCGTCGATGCGTCGTCGCTGGTGCGCTGGAGCCGCGTCGTGAATTTGCTGATTCCGTCCGCGGCGCAGGGCGCGCTCACGGCCCGGGCCGTGACGCCGTGAACCCGATCTCGACGGCCGCAGCCGCAATCGGTCATGTCACTGCCTGACACGCGTGACGGCTTCGTATTGAAAATGTAATGTGGCGTACGGAATCCGTCAGGACGAGATGGCCTAATCGCCTTAGACATTCGAGTGCGGCCGTCTGCGCCGCGCATCGAGGTCGTCCGGTGAAAAGCGGGGCGATATTGCGGAATGCAAATCAAGGGCATTCTCGAAACCTGCCTCTACATTGAAGCGCCTGCGGATCGGGGTGGTCCGCGGCGAGTGCGCGTGCGTTGCTGGCGCGCTTCCCTTCATGCATCCGGGCAACGATCGAACGCTTGCCCCATGGCCCGCGGCAAGCACGCGTTGAAACCCGGCCTGTCAGACACTTAAAACAAGGACCAAACCATGACACCCATCCAGTTCGATGGATGCGTCGGCTGGCTTCACGAGGGCACTCGACCACACGGCGTCGTCATATGCGAGCCGCTCGGCCATGAGGCGCTCTGGCTGCACAAGCTTGTTCGCTCAATTGCGGAACACCTTGCCGACCGTGGTTTTCCGGTTCTACGTTTTCACTATCCGGCGAGTGGCGATTCGCTCGGCGACGAACAGGATCCCGAACGTTTCGAGAACATGCTCGCAAGCGTGCGCCATGCCGTCCGGACCTTGCGCGACAACGCCGTGCTGGATGGCCTGACGCTCATCGGTGTACGCGCCGGTGCGCCATTGGCGCTTCTCGCTTCGGACGGCCTGTCCGGAATCACGCGTTTCATCGCACTTGCCCCCGTCGTGCGTGGTCGCAGCTACGTGCGCGAGCTCTCGCTCGTCGCGCAACGCTGGCTCGATAACCTGCCGCCGACCGTGCGGGAGGCGGTTCGTGACGAACGGCCGTTCAAGGTGCTCGGCCACGCGTATCCCGACGATCTCCTCGGAACACTCCGCAGTATCGACCTGTGCCAGGCTGCCGGCCAGCTGCGCGAGTTGCCCGCGCGCGCGCTGCTCGTCGATACGCCGTACGGCGATGGTCCGGCGTTGTCGGACACGCTGCGCGCGCGTGGCGTCGCGGTCAGTATCCACACATGTTCGGACTGGGCGGCCGCCATGTGCGAACCGCACCGCTCCCGGCTGCCGAATGCGTTGCTCGACACGATCGGAAGCTGGATCGACGACGATCCTGACGCGGACGTACGAACCTCCACGCGCCAGCACGTTTCCGACGTCGTCCTGGCCGGAAGCGGCAGTGTCGAGCGCGTGATTCGCATGGGGACGCAACCACTGATCGGGGTGCTGTGCGAGCCAGCCGACGACGCCATGCGTCTCGCGGCCCCCACGCTGCTTATCGCCAATACCGCCGCCAATCCGCGTACGGCCGACGGGCGGCTTGCAGTTCGCCTGGCGCGGTCGCTCGCCGCGCGCGGCATCCGCAGTCTGCGCTTCGATTCGAGCGGGATCGGCGACAGCAGCCTGCGTGCGCGTGACGATCAATCGGATATTCCGTATTCGGACCAGATGATCGACGACATGATCTGCGCCGCGCGTTGGCTGAAAGAGGCGGGTCACCATCGGATCGTCACGTTCGGAATCTGCTCCGGAGCGTACGCGTCGCTTCATGCCGCCGCGCGGGGCGCGCTTGCCGGCGCGATCACGATCAATCTCCCCGTGTTTGTCTGGCCGCGCGGACAGACACTGGCGGATGTCGTCGACAACCAGACCAATTCGATGCGTGGTTATGTCGCTTCATTGCGCAGCCTCGGCAAGTGGCGCCGGGTGCTGCTCGAGGGGCGTGATCCGCGTCCGGTGCTGCGTGCGCTGATTCGTTTCGTCGCCGACTTCACGACGGTCCCGATCAAGAGCTTCATGGAGCGCATGGGGCGCGCGCCGGACAAGGATACGCCGCGCGGGATGCTGCACGACATGTCGGCACGCGGCATCCAGGCGCATCTCCTCTACGGCACGTTCGATCCGGGCGTCGATGTCGTGGTTCGGCATTTCGGTCCGGTGTCCGGTGCGTTCGCGCATTTGTCGAACGTATCGGTCGATACGCAGGACGGGCTCGACCATTCGTTGCACAGCGATGCCGCCGCGCAGTACGTGGTCGACCGCTGCGCTGCGCTGCTTTCCGGCTGGCATGCGCCGGCGGAGCCGGTTTCGACGGCAAGGCCGAAAGCGGAAGCCGAACGCGCGACGCCGTAGCGTTCGGTTACCCGCCGCCGCATTTGAGCGCGGCTGGACGACGCCCAGGCTACGGGCGGGGAGGAGCACGCCCCGTGTGCCGGCGACCGGTTGAAACCGTCCGAAAGTGACCGTGCGAACAGATCCCCGGTTTCCGGCACAGTATCTTGACGGTGTCTATTTCTCGCGTCGCCCGTTTTCGACGGTGCCGGCGTCATGAGGCTGCTCAGGAATGTGGATGCAAAGAAACCGCCGTGGATGCTGGACAACATGTAAACGCCACGCGTCGCAGGCGACGTGCCATTCGGGGCGGTCGTGATGCGTGTACTGGTCGTCAACGATTTCGTTCGCAAGGGCGGGGCCGAGGAAGTGTACCGGCTGTCCGTCGACGTGCTTCGCGCGCGCAATGACGTCGAGGTCGAAACGTTCGACGAGCGCACGCTGATCGATGTCGAGAACGGTCGTCGCGCACGCGCGTGGTCACCTGCTGCCGCACGCGCGCTCGACACGTTGCTCGAGCGATTTCGTCCGCAACGGATCCTCGTGCACAATTACCACAACCTGCTGTCGAGCGCGATCCTGCCCGTGCTCGGGCGCTACAAACGGCGCTCGAAGTGCCGTTTGTACATGACCGCGCACGACTACCACCTGGTGTTCTACAACCCGAGTCTGATGGTCTACCGGGGAGGGCGCGCGCAACCGCTATCGCTCGATCAATTGCGTCGCGGCAGGCGTATCGTTCTCACCGCCAGCCCGCGCGGTTTTCTTCACGATGTCGCGAAGAAGCTGCATTGGCACGCGGTCAACGCGCTTTTCGACCCGCTCGGCCTGTTCGACGAGATTCTCTGCCCGAGCCCGTTCATGCGCGACCTGATCGCACGATTCGGTCGGACACCGGCGACACTGCTGCCGAATCCGATCGATACGACGCTGGTTCCCCGTACACCGAAGCCTGCGCGGAGAGGCCGTCTCGATCTCGCGTTCGTCGGTCGCCTGGAGGCCGACAAGGGCCTTGCCCAGTTTCTCGCGCTCATGGGCGAATCGCCCGGCGACGCGATTGGGTCGCTGACGGTCTACGGTGACGGACCGGAGCGCGGCAGCCTCGAGCAACATCACGCAGCACTTGTGGAGGCGGGGCGGCTGCGCTTTGCCGGGCGTCTCGATCATGCAACGCTGTTTGCCACGCTGCCGACGCATGACGCGATCGTACTGCCGTCCATCTGGGTGGAAAACGCGCCGCTCGTGATCGTCGAAGCGGCCATGCTGGGCCTGCCGGCACTCGTGCACGACATTGGAAGCCTGTCGACCTTCGGCGACGATCTCGGCAACAAGATTCGCTACCGGAACACGGCCGACGACCTGGCACGCGCGCTCGTCGAACTGCGGGCGCACCTCGACGACGAGCAGCGTCGCTACGACTGGTCACGCTACTCGGTCGACCGCTATGCGGCGTCGCTGTATGCCGCGCTCGGTATCGGCGGGAATGTATCGCGCACGCGGGCACATTGACAGTCGATGCACTGTTTCCTCTCAGCCCGGCAAGCACGATGACCGCCGTTCGAAAAAATTTTGCGTTGTTGTTTGCGCTGCAGATCTCGACGTACGTCGTGCCGCTCGTCACGCTGCCGCTCCTGACGCGCGTGCTCGGCCCCCAAGAGTACGGCCGGCTATCGTTCGTGCTTGCGGTGACGACGTATTTCATCAATCTCGCGAACTATAGTTTCGACCTGACGGCAACGCCGCGTGTCGCCCTCGCAAACGACAGGATGGAGCGGTCGCGCATTTTCTGGACGACGGTTTGCGCCCAATGGGCGATCACCGTCGCCGGCTTCGGGTTGCTCGTCGCGCTGACCATGCTCATTCCTCATTTTGCCGCGGAGCGCAGAGCGCTGCTGATCGGTTTCGGGATGGCGATCGGTGCCGCGCTGACGCCGGGCTGGTATTTTCAGGGTATTCAGAAGCTGAGTGTCTATAGCGTGACGGTGGTGGTGTACCGGGTACTCAGTGTCGCTGCCATCTTCCTGTGGGTGCGCACGGAGGACGACCTCCTGCATGCAGTCGCGATCAATACGGCCGTGCCATTGCTGTGCGGGATCACGCTGCTGGCGTACCTGTTCTTTCATCGCGAGGTCGAGCGCGTTCAGGTGCGACTTTCGGACGTCGTCGAAGCGTTGAAAGGCGGCTTTCAGGTGTTCCTCGCCTCGACGTCGATCTCGTTTTACGCGTCGACCAATACCGTCCTGCTGAGCATGGTTTCCGGTAACGTCGCCGCAGGCTATTTTGCGGCCGGTGACAAACTCATCCGTGCCGCGGTCGGCTTGTTGCAACCGCTCAGGGCGGCAACCTATCCGCACGTGACCTACCTGATGCATCACGCGCGCGACGAAGCATTCGCATTCCTGCGCAAGCTGATCGTCATGCAAGGCGCGCTGGTGCTGGCCATGTCGGCGACGATCTATGCATGCGCGCCGCTGGCGGTCCGTATCCTGTACGGCAGCTCGTTTGCGCCGACGATCGGCGTGCTGCATTGCCTGGCGCTGGTGCCGTTCATGGCATGCATGACCGACCTGTTCGGCGTTCAAACGATGTTGCCGCTCGGGATGAAGCGGGCGTTCAGCGTCATCCTGATCTCGTCGGGCGCGTTGAACGTGACGTTGCTTCCTCCGCTCGCGATGCTGTTTGCCGAACGTGGCGCGGCGATCGCGGTGCTGATCGCCGAAACGGCCGTCGCCGTCGCGCTTGCATACGTCCTTCGCCGTGAACGCGTCGGCGTGCTCGATCTGTCGGCGCGTTCCGGTTGATGCGAAGGCCGGTTCTCCGGGGCCGGAAACCTGCCGCGCCACTGCCGCCGAATGTGTGGGTTGTCGAACGTTTCTCGCGGCTGCGCGCTCCTATACTGGCGTGACAGCAGGGTAGGCCGGGAACCGTATCACGCGCGATACGTGTGCGTCGCTCCGCTCTAAAACGTGTATCGAGCACCATGAACGGAAACCGATCGATCAACCGACTGTGGGCAGCGACATTCATGATCGCGATCGCGAGCGAGGTATTCTCCGGCGCGATCCGCTATTACACGTCGATCGCAGGCGTGTCGATGCTCGGCTATCTGCCGAAGGCCCTGATGGTCGGCTGCATCGCGTTCGGCCTTGCGGTGCGTCCCCGTGTCAGCACCCTGCTCGTTGCGAGCTTCATGGCCGCGCAGCTGTGCGTTTCGCTCGCGAACGGCGTCAGTCTCGTGGCCGCATGCTTCTGGGTGTGGACGGTCGCGCCGTTGCTGTTCGTGCTGTTGATGCCGCCTGACGCGTTGGCGATGCTCGAGTCGAACGCGCTGAGGTTTGCGCTCTTCGCGTTGGCGATGGCCTGCTGTGCCGGGGTCATGCTCAACGAGTTCGTCCATCTGCCATGGGTCGGCGGCAGTATCGACGTCGACGGCGTCAATGTGCAACTGGCAAGCTCCAATTACGTCGGTTCCGTACCGCGCCTGCCCGGGTTCGGTCGAAGCAGTGCGTCCACAGGCCTCGTGATCGGCCTGCTGACTACGTGGCTCGTCCCGCGCCAGCGCAACGCGATGGTCATCTTGGCATTGCTCGCGATGTCGGCATTCGCGATCTGGGCGACCACCAACAAGACGACGCTCATCGCGCTTTCGCTCGTGTTGCTGTGTTTCGCCACCCTGAAAACGCCTGGCCTCCGGCGGGTCTGTATCGCCCTGACGATATTGATGATCGCGTTGCCGCTCGCGGGATGGGTCGTCGCCGAGACGGTCAACGTGGGCGCCACCGATACAGGATCGCTCGCATCGATGCAGGATCGGCTGCTGAACACCTGGCCGAAGCTGCTCGACGGGATGGCGAGTGCGAACCTGCTCTGGTTTGGCGTAGGGGCCGGTGGATTCGGGTCCGCGACGGCGTACTACACGTCCGACTTCGGCTTCAATACCGGCTATGCCGACAACGCCGCGCTCTATATCGTCGCGAATCTCGGTGTGGCAGGGGGCGTGCTCGTCATGCTCCTGTTCGCGCAGCGCGTGCTGGGCAGCCGCGCGGATGATCCGCGCGCATGGTTGATGCTGCTCTTCATACTGCTGAGCGGCGTCACGACGGATATCTTCGAAGCGCTCGGCTGTCTGCTCTTCGCCGGCGTCTCGGTCCGCATGCTGACAATTCATGCGGGTCGCGAACGTCTGGCCAGTCGCGATGGCTTGGGGCATGCGTCGACCTGGGCGGGAAGCCGATGAGCATGATCATCGAACGCACACGCATCAGGGGCTTGGCGAAATGCGTGGCAGCCGCACTGCTTGCGGCCGCGGCCGTGCTGACGGCGTCGAATTCCGCCAGCTCGGACGAACCCGCGCTCGTTCTTCCGAATCTGGCGCAGACGTCGACGCTGCCTTTCGTCGCGCTTCCCCGCTTTTTCGACACGCGTGCGAACTCGGGTGTTGCGATTCACGAGATCGACGATCCGGCGTTGCTCGACGCAGTGCGAGATGTCGGCTTCTCGTTCGTCCGAACCGATCTGTTCTGGGATTCGGTGGAAACGCCGCAAGGCTGGAACTTCTCCCGCTACGACGCGCTCGTCGCGAACCTGCGTGCGCGAGGACTCGGCGCTCTGTTCATTCTCGGTTATCAGCATCCGCTGCATGCGCCGAAGCAACCCCCGACGTCGCCGGCACAGATCGATGCATTCGCCGAGTATGCGACGCAGGCCGCGCGACACTATCGCGATCAGCCGGTACGCTTCGAAGTGTGGAACGAGCAGGACCACAAGGACTACTGGCTCGCACCGCCGTCCCCCGTCAAATACCGGAATCTGCTCGAGGCGACCGTCCGGGCCGTCAAAGCCGCGAATCCGCAGGCAATCGTTGCGACGGGCGGCGTTCAGCAGGTCGACCGGGCTTTCATTCGAGCGGTGGGCGATATCGGCAGCGCGTCCCAGCCCGCGCCCGACGCGGTCAGCGTGCATCCGTATCGGCAGACTGCACCGGAGACCGTGCTGCGCGACTATGTGACGCTCGCGCAAGACCTCGCGACCTATCGCGGTGTTCCCGCGATCTGGGCAACCGAATGGTCGTATCCGACCTATGGGTACAAATACGTGGCGCACACCCGCGACGGCCACGATCCCGTGGCGCGCGAACGCCAGGCGCGCTACGCGGTACGGCGCCTTCTCGTCGACTGGATTGCGCAGATCGGGCTCACCGCCTATTACGACATGCGCAACGACGGCCGCGATCCGAAGAACATGGAGCACAACTTCGGCTTGCTGGACGCGGACAACACACCATTGCCGGCATACGTCGCGGTTCGGCATCTTTTCTCGTTTACCGCCAATGCACGTGGCGCGCGACTGTTCATGGACCCGGTTCGCCGTGTCGCCGTCCTGCAATTGCGCGCCGAAAACGTCGTGAAATACGTGGTCTGGTGCTACGAAACTGACAACACGGTCGATGTCGACCTGTCGCAGTTGCCGGTCGCAGGTACGTCCGCGTCCGATCTCTATGGCGCATCGGTCGATATCGCACATCGTCGGCTGACGATCAGCGAGGAGCAAGGTCCGGTGTTCATCGTCTCAGCGACTGGCCGATAGCCGGCGAGCAGGATCGGGAACGGTCGCATCATTCAGAAAAAAATCATGAAACTCACCGCACGAAACATCGTGGATTCACAGCGGATGCCGGATGAATCCGGCATGGCCCAGCTTTGGCACGCGATCAGACGGCATCGTCGCGTGTTCCTTGCAACGATCGGCGCGACGTTCGCGACAGGGGTGCTGTACGCGCTGCTGGCCACGCCGCAGTACCGGGCCGAAGCGCTTTTGCGCGTGCAGACGAAGCCCGGCTCGTCGATCAGTTCGTTGTCGGATGTCTCCGGAACCATCACGGCTTCGCCGTCCGCGTCCGACGAAAGCGAGATGCTGATCTCGCGCGCGGTCATCGACAACGCGATCTCCACGACCGGTGCCGATCTCGATATCCGTAACGCGAGCCGGTTTCCGCTGATCGGCGGGCTGGTTGCGTCGCGCTTCGACGTGGACGACACGCTCGCTTCGGCCCCGCTGGGGCTGACCGGTTATGCGTGGGGCGGTGAGCGGATCGATATCGGTGAATTCCTGCTGCCGAAAAATGCGCTCGGCGAGCGATTCAGGATCGTCGCGGAAGACGCGAACAACTGGACGCTCTACGATGACGACAACAACGTGCTTGCGCGAGGCAAGGTGGGTGAAGCGGTGCCGTTCAGGCTTCCCGGCGAAGCGACGGCCGGCCGATTGCGCATCGACGTGTTGCGCGCACGGCCCGGCATTGCGTTCACCGTGCGCAAGCAGCCGGAGCCGCTCGTCTACGAAAACGTATCGAAGCATCTGAAGACGGTCGTGCCGAATCGCGATTCGACGCTGGAATCGCCGTCGATGATTCGCCTGAGCTATCAGGCGGACAATGCGCGCGACGCGAAAAAGATGGTCGATGCGATCGTCCAACAGTATCTGCAGCGCGATCTCGCATTTCGGACGGACCGCGCGCGACGCAATCTCGATGCGTTGCGCCAGCGGTTGCCGGCACTCAAGCACGATTTGCAACAGGCCGAGGACGATCTGAATCGGTACCGGACACAGAACGGTGCGATCGACGTCGATCAGCAAGGCGCCGCGTTGATCAGCCGGCTCAATACGCTCGCGGAACACCAGACCGAGCTGCAGATTTCGCTGGACGACGTCCGGCAGCGCTTCCTGCCAAAGAGCTTGCAGTACCAGACCGTGCAGGCTCAGCTCGAACAGGTGAAGCGCGAGATTCGCGACACGAGCGCGATGGCGGCCAGATTGCCGACGACCCAGCGCGAGTTCGTGCGACTGTCGCGTCAGGTGACGATCGCCACCCAGTTGTACACGGGGGTACTGACCAACGCGCAGCAGCTCGAGATCGCCATCTCCAGCGCGGCGCCGGGCGTGACGGCCGTTGATACCGCGGTCGCACCGTTCCGGCCGGTCTGGCCCAAGCGCGGCATCATCGTTCTGGGCGCGTTGTTCGCCGGCGTATTCCTTGCGCTGACGGGCGTGCATCTGCTGTCGCTGCATCGCCGCGAACTGTATTCGCCCGCTGCACTGACCAGGTTGACCGGTCGGCCGTGTCTCGCGATCGTCACGTCGTCGCCTGCATCGGCGGCCGTACCGGGCGGGCCTCGCTCGACGGCGTTGCCGGTGGCGGCCACGCACCCGGACGATGCGGGCATCGATTCGGTGCGCGCATTGCGTGCGAGCCTGAAGGTCGCGCTCGCGGAGCGTCGCCCGGGCAGCGGGGGCAAGGTCCTGCTGTTCACGGGGCCGACGGCTGGCGTCGGCTGCAGCTTCGTGTCGTCGAATCTTGCCTATCTGCTGACGGGAGCGAATGCCAGCGTGCTGCTGATCAATGCGGACCTGCGTGGGTCGTCGGTCGCGGGCGGCCCGGGACTCGCCCAGGTGCTCGATGGCTCGGTGTTGCCCGATGTCGTCACGCTGCGTGTGGCGGGAAGCCGCCTGTCGATCATGCCGGCGGGCTCGCCGGACAAAACGTCGCCCGGCGAGTTGCTCGAGGGCGCCGAATTCGCCAGGCTTCTCGCATCGGTGCGCGAGCGTTACGACTTCATCGTCATCGACGGACCGCCGCTATTGACGAGCAACGATGCGCTCGGCATCGTCGGCGCAGGCTGCGACGCGCATGTGCTCGTGTCGCGCGGTGGCTTGACGCGTGCCTCGGATGTTGAGGAGGCGCTGTCGCGTTTGACGAGCATTGGCGCGGATATTACCGGGCACGTGTTCAATACCTACACGGGGACGAACAAGATAATCGTCGAGCGTGTAACGACGCGCGGCTTCCCGGTTCGGACAGCGGCACGCCAGCGGGCGTAGTTCACGGGGGCCCGCACGTAGCGCCGGTGGAAACCGGCGGCGATCACGTGAGCGCCTTTCCGGCGGTGCTGCGTTTGCCGCGTTGGACTGCGACATTCATGAAGCGGTCGGAAGCGGGCGGCGGCTGACGGGGCCGGGCGTGTTGCGCACAGGTCGCGCCCAGCAACTCTTGCCCGGTCGCCTCGGCGATCGTCAGCTCGAGCGAGCCCGACGTCACATAGCGATCGCTTCAAAGCGAATCGAATATTCGCGTCATCATCTCCGCGCTTTTGCTCCAGCTGTATTGCGCCGCATGCGAATAACCCCTACGTTTCAGGTCCGCTCTGAGTTCGGCCGAGTCCAGCAAATTTCGCAGCTTTTCCGCGATGTCGTCACGCGAATAGGGATCGCAGTACAGCGCTGCATCGCCGCAGACCTCGGGCAATGCCGCCGATCGTCCCACGAGGGTCGGGCAACCCTGGCGCATGGCTTCGAGCGGCGGAATGCCGAAGCCTTCATAGATCGACGGGTAGAGGAAGCAGACGGCATGTTGGTACAGTGCCTTCAATTGTTCGTCGCTGATGTATCCGGCGTACTTGATGTTCTGCTCGGTGGCGGCAATATCGTCTTGCGTTCCGAAAACGGCGGCATTGCGCATGCCGACGATGACCAGATCCACTGACGCGTCGTTGAGTTGTCGGAATGCCGCGATCAGCCGGCCGAAGTTCTTGGTCGGATTCATGCTGCTGACCGCCAGCACGAATCTGCCCGGCGTGAGCGAGAGTGTTTTCAGTATGCTCGCGTCCGGTTCCAGGGCGTCGAGATGGTCGGCACCGAGCGGCACGACGCTGATTTTTTTCGTTGAAACACCACAGTGGTGAGCGAGGCGATCGCGCGAGAAGCGAGAATTGGTCAACACGCATAGGGACGTGCGCGCGAGAATCCAGAACATGACCCGATACCACGCCCGGAACAGTCGGGAAAAGTGGGCAGGGGTGTCGAACACCGCGGCATCGTGCATGTAGATGATCTGATTGCCGAGGAAAACGGAAGCGGAATTGCTCAGGTTGACGATGCGGTTACGAGACGAAAAAAGCGGCAATGCCAGTTGTTCCCAGATCACGCCCTTGGAAAAACCGACCTTGAGCGTCGTCGTCCCGTCCACCGTCGCGTCGGCGTGCGGAGGCACGAGAACCGTGATCGAGCCTTGCGGTTGCACCCTGACCAGGGCGGCGATGAGCTCGCGGGCGACGCGTTGCACGCCGGTCGTCTTTTGGGTGGAGAATCGGCCGTTATATACGAGTTGCTTGGGTTTTTTGGGCGTGCTCATGTCAAATCCGGTGAAATCGACGCGCGTCCAGGGCGCTTGCCGCGCGCCCTGAACGGCAGCGTTTGTCTGTCGTTATGCGTTGCGTCGGCGCGTTCCATCCCGGCCATGCACGCGATATCCCGACGGCTTCGCGCTCGAGGCCGCGGCCACCCGATCCGGTTCCGGCCGCGTGTCAGGCCTCGACGTGATCGGGCGCCGCAGGCTCGAACCGTCGTGCAGGGACGGTACGCAAATGGGGGCTCAGTCCGTAAAGGGATTGCCATTGCCGGAAAATCGCGTTCATGGAAAATCGATGAAGTGCGAACTTTCTCGCCGATTCCCCCATTTGCTCTCGCAACTGGTGGTCGTCGCAGAGCATGGCCACATACCGCGCCATCTCGTCGGCGTTTGACGCGACATAGCCGGTCACACCATGAATGACGACGTCGCGGTTGCCGACGACGTCGGTCACCACCGCGGGCAGCCCGGCGACCTGGGCTTCGATCAGCGCGACGGGCATGCCTTCCCAGCGGGATGTCTGGACGTAGATATCCAGTTGGGACGTCAGTTCGAGTGCACGCGTGCGTGTCACCCATCCGCTACAGGAAATGACCTGGTTTTCCTGCTGATCCGGGATGTCGTCAGGGGTGCCGCCGATCCACATGAACGTCAGATCGGAATCGCGCAGATCGGTCGCCAGTTGCAGGAAGGCTTGATGATTTTTCTGAAACGACGCGCGCCCGCTCATCCCTACCACGATCTTTCGATCGCCACGCGGTTGACGTGAAGGAACCTCGGCTACATTGACGCCGTTTTCCACGAGCACCGCCGTTTTTGCCCGAATCCTGCCTTTGATTTCCCTGAGCTCGCTGTCCGAGCAGGCGACGATGGTGCCGCCCAGAAGGGCCGCCATTCGTTCAAAGCCGAGGTAGGCAAGCTGTTTCGCGCGGGAGACGTCACGACGCAAGAACGAGAGTCCATGCGGTGAATAGAGCACCTTCGCACCAGGTGTCGCTATCCTCGCGGCAGCACGCCCTAGCACTCCGGCCTTCGAAGAGTGAAGGTGGATGACTGTCGGGTCGCATTCGCGAAGCATGTCGGCCAGTTCCTTCACGCTGATCAAGTCTTGCCTGATGCTGATTTCGCGAGCCATCGCGACGTGGACGAGCTTGATGCCGGGCCGGAACAGCGTCGGGAAATCGATCGGCGTCTCGGAGCGGATCGAATGCAGCACGGTCACGTCGACGCCGGCCGCTGCGGCGTGGTTGGCGAGATGGACCAGCATGGACAGCACGCCGCCGCCAAACGCTTCGACAATGTGAACGATTCTTTGTCTGGTCATCTTCGAGACGGTTAGTTCGACCGGGTGTGGCGCGGCCGCCCGCAAGACGCGGGTATCCGGCAAATCGCGAAGTCGGTTGCGTCCGATCGGCTCGTCATGAGGAATCGTAGAACTATGCATTCCTGAATGATTTGGCATTGAGTAAGTTGCGTCCTCATTCGCGAAACCGGCAGCGGTCGCACGGGCGCACTTGATTCCGTGCGTCACAAGCATTGTGCTATGCCCGTGCGGCTGACTAGGTGCGATGGCTTACATTGAGTGGCCGACGTGCCTTCGGCCAGATGTCGCGCATATCCGGGCGGTTCGGCTCACGTCTGTCGAGCAGTGTCGATCATATCGACAGGTGCATGCGTTGCGGGTGACGCAGGCTGCACGGATTGCGGCGGCAGTGCCTCGACCGCCCGCCCATACTGATCCTCGAACCGCACGATATCGTCCTCGCCGAGATAGTTGCCCGACTGCACCTCGATGATTTCGAGCGGAATCCGGCCGGGATTCTCGAGTCGATGCACTTCGCCGACGGCGATGTACGTCGATTCGTTCTCGCACAGCAGGAACGTGTCGGCGCCGCGCGTCACCTTCGCGGTGCCGCGCACGACGATCCAGTGCTCGGCGCGGTGATAGTGCATCTGCAGCGACAGCCGCTTGCCGGGTTCGACGACGATCCGCTTCACCTGGAAGCGCTCGCCGAGATCGATCGAATCGTAGTGGCCCCACGGTCGCTGCACCTTGCGGTGCTCGCTCGCCTGCGGGCGCTGGTCGGTCTTCAGGCGCGCGACGATGTTCTTCACGCGCTGCACGTCGTGCTTGTTCGCGACCAGCACCGCATCGGCCGTCTCGATCACGACGACGTCCTTCATCCCGACGCACGCGACGAGACGGCCTTCCGAACGCACGAGGCTGTCCTGCGTATCCTCGAAGACGATCGGCCCGCGCGCGACGTTGCCCTGGTCGTCCTTCGGCATGATTTCCCAGATCGCGTCCCACGTGCCGACGTCCGACCAGCCCGCCGCGAGCGGCACCACGATGCCTTCGATGCCGAGTTCGGCGTGTTCCGCGAGGCGCTCCATCACCGCATAGTCGATCGAATCCGCCGGGCACGCGTCGAAGGCCGCCGCATCGATCCGGAAGAACGGATCGTCGGCGACGCCCGCGCGCCATGCGCTGTCGCAGGCTGCGTGGATGCCCGGCGCGAGTGCGCCGATCGCCTTCAGCCAGACCGATGCGCGCGTGACGAAGATCCCGCTGTTCCACCAGTAATCGCCCGATTGCAGATAGCGCTCGGCGAGCGTTGCATCGGGCTTTTCGACGAAACGCCCGATCGCGTAGCCGCCCTGGCTGCCGCGGCGGCCCGAGCGCGGTTCGCCGACCTGGATGTAGCCGTAGCCGGTCTCCGCGCGGCGCGGCAGCACGCCGAGCGTGACGATCGCGCCTTCCTGCGCATAACGCGCCGCACGCGCGATCGCGTCCTGGAACGCGCCGACGTCGACGATCACGTGATCGGCCGGCATCACGGCGAGCACGGGATCGTCCGCGAGCGCGCTCGCATCGAGCGCCGCAAGCGTCAGCGCGGGCGCGGTGTTGCGCGCGGCCGGCTCCAGCAGGATGCGGGCAGGCGCCGAGCGGCCGTGTACCTGCTCGGCGCTCATGAAGCGATGCTGTTCGCCGCACACGAGCAGCAGCGTGTCGCCGAGCGACGCGTTCGCGATGCCGTTCAGGCGGCGCGCTGTCGCCGACAGCGGCGACTCGTTCGAAACCAGCTCGATCAGTTGCTTCGGATACTGCTCGCGCGACAGCGGCCACAGCCGCGTGCCGGAGCCGCCGGCGAGAATCACCGGCAGGATGCTCGGCAGATCGGGTTCGGGAACCGGGCGAAGGGTGCGGGTCATCGGTTCGCTCCGGTATCGGCAGGTAGTCGGGGGTGAGCGCGGCCGTCGGCGCGTGCGTCGTCGTTGCGCGAGACCGAAACGGCGCGCGACAGCAGCTGACGCAGCGCGCCGGCCGCGCGGTCGGCCGACCGGACCAGGCCCACGAACGGCGCGCCCTGTTCGAGATACGGGCCGTAGGCCTTGCGGAATCCGAACTGTTTGTAGAACGCCTGACGCGGCGCAGGCACGTGCGTGCGCACCGCGGTGTCCGGCCACGCGGCCTGCGCGGCGGTGAGCGCGCGCTCGATCAGGCGTTCGAGCGTGTCGTCGTCTCGGCAGCTTTCGCTCGTCAGCACCTTGTCGATCACGACGTCCGGATCGATGTCGTCGCCGGGCAGGATGCGCGCGTAGGCGGCGACTTCCGTCGTGTCGCCGTCGCGCACGCTCGCGTAGACGTGCAGCGCGCCCGCGTCCTTGCCGTCGATGTCGAGATGCGTGTGCGCGTCCTCGACCACCAGCACGGCGTTGCGCGCGCGCAGGATTGCATAGAGATCGACGGCGCTCAGATGTTCGAATTCACAACAATGCCATTCCATGATGCTGTCCTCGCGTGATGCCTTCGGCATGCCGCGCCGCACGGACGCGATCGTTCCGTGCAGCGCGGCGATCCTCATCATCCGGATGCGCGGTACGGCGGTCTGTTCGAAAGCGTACTCACCCTCGGGATTCGCACGCCGGCGCCGGATACGGGGCGATGCGCATGACGCGCGAGCGTCGCAAGGTGCGGTAGCACACACCGTCCGGGCCGGTGCCTTTTCATAATTGATTCATCGTGGCGGCCTGCAATGAAGCACGGTCGGACGACATCGCACGCAAACGACGGACGGAGGCGGGACCGGAAATTGCGAGCCTGGGCTGATCGTGCGCGGCAGTGCGTGACACAGGATCGCCGCCGATTGCGGGGCGTCGGCGGATTCATGCGATCTCGCCGCATTCCAGCGGAATGGCGCGCACCTGCGCGGTGCACCCGTCCGGCGTCGGTACGCTGCCGCTCGCGCGCATGCCCGATCGCCGCGATCTGTCAGGCGTCGGCACCCGTTCGAGCCGTGCGGCTGGCGCGGCCGCGCAAGGGGGCGATCATGCTGCATCGCACGACACGCGCGCCAACGCCCGGTATTCACGCCGACTCACGCGGGTCGGCGCGAATCCGCCTAAAAGAGCCGGTGCGGCGCGATGTCGAGGATTACGCGGTGATTACGACGTGTAACTGCCGGGCGGCCCGCGCGCCGCCGCGATGCGATCCGGCTACCCGGCCGCGGGCGGGATTATGCGGTCCGGCGAACACGGCGCCGCGATTTTTGGGAGATTTCGATGGAAATCACGGGCAATCGCCGGGATCAATCTTGCGGAAAAGTAGTATTTGCCACTGATTGACGGGAATGGTCATAGATAATCAAATCTCAGTGGTCAAAAGCGCACGGCGCCGCGCCGCGGGCAGCGTAACCGACTGATTCAGGTTTATCGTTTGGTAACAAGACCAACGCGAAACGGGGTGTAGATTCAGGTGCGGATGAAATGGGGCGGTCAATCCGGGCGCGGTTTGGCAGCCCTCCGGTTCAGCATCGGGCGCGACTGTCGTGTACGACGCGACGCACATGTGGACGGAATTTCCGTTGCCGACGTGCCCCGCCTGACGGCGGGTCGCTTCAAAGCCGGAATGTCGTGGCTCCCGTAGCCGCGCATTCCGTTCGAGTTCGATGACAACGAGGCCGGATGACATTCGGCTCGACCTCCGGGGGTTCTCGCCGTGTGCAGTTTCGATCTTCGCCAAGGCTGCGGAAACGCAGCGCGGAAAGGCGGCCATGCGCCGCCGGCCGCAGCGCACGCGTACGGTTCGCGGAGTGCAGAAAATGATGGTTCGTTATGAATATGGCAATAACGCGCGATAAGAGCGCCGGCGTGGGGAGCGGTAACGGGCAGCGTCCGTTGATTTACTGGACGCAGTCGCCGTCCGTGATGCTGCGAAAGGAATTGTCGCGCCGCGACTGGAAAGTATCGGTCGTCGCGCATGCGAACGAGCTGCGCGACACGTCCGGCGAAATTACCTGCGGCATTCTCGACTTGAGCGGCGGCCACGCCGATGCGATCGGCAGCATCGCGTCGACCTGCGCGTCGATGCGCGACGTCGTCTGGGTGGCGCTCGTGGATGTCGGCCAGACCGCCTCGCCGAACGTGCGGGCGCTGTTGCGCGACTACTGCTTCGACTACGTGACGTTGCCGGCGTCGCACCAGCGGATCGCCGATACGGTCGGCCATGCCTACGGCATGGAATGCCTGTTCGCGCGCGATCGCGAACAGCTCGAATCGGAAGAAAAGGGCATCGTCGGCACCTGCAGCGCGATGCTGCGGCTGTTCGATACGGTGCGGCGTTTCGCGCGCACCGACGCACCGGTGTTCGTGTTCGGCGAAACGGGGACCGGCAAGGAACTCACGGCCGTCGCGATCCATCGTCATTCGGAACGGCGCAACGGCCCGTTCGTTGCCGTCAACTGCGGCGCGATCCCGCCGCATCTGCTGCAATCGGAACTGTTCGGCTATGAACGCGGTGCGTTTACCGGCGCGAACGCGCGCAAGATCGGCTACGTCGAAGCCGCGAACGGCGGCACGCTGCTGCTCGACGAAATCGGCGACCTGCCGCACGAAAGCCAGGCGAGCCTGCTGCGATTTCTGCAGGAGCGTTCGATTCATCGTCTTGGCGGAAGCGATCCGGTGCCGGTCGACGTCCGGATCGTGTCGGCAACGCACGTCGATCTGCGCGAGGCAATGGAAGAAGGGCGTTTTCGCGCCGACCTGTTCCACCGTCTCTGCGTGATGCGCATCGACCAGCCGCCGCTGCGCGCCCGCGGCAAGGACATCGAACTGCTCGCGCACCACATGCTCGAACGCTTTCGCGGCGACGCGCGCCATCGCGTGCGCGGGTTCTCGACCGATGCGATCACGGCGCTCTACAAGCACGACTGGCCGGGCAACGTCCGCGAGCTGATCAACCGCGTGCGCCGTGCGGTCGTGATGACGGAAGGGCGCCTGATCACCGCGCAGGACCTCGAGCTCGAATACTGTCTCGACGCGGCGTCGCCGTCGGTGGCCGACATCCGCAAGTCGATCGAACGCGAGGCGATCGAAATCGCGTTGCTGCGGACGCGCGGGCGCGTTGCCGCGTCGGCGCGCGAACTCGGCGTGTCGCGCGCGACGCTGTATCGCTGGATGGAGGCGTACGGTATCGAGCGGCCGCGCGGGACAGGCTCGTCCGATTGATACATGGCGGCACGACGCTCGCGGCAGCCGCGAGCGTCGCGTCACCCGGCTTGGGTGGCCCGCACCGCGCGTGAGGCGTTCACGGCACGGATTTCCACCGCGGGCGGCGCGTTGTCGTCAGCCGCCGCGGGCTTCCCGTCGATTCGCAATGGAATCAGCGCGATGCGCGCCGGCGTGCCGGGCGCGAGATGGAACCAGTCGTCGCCCGGCATGAAACCCGGCGCGTCGATCTGCACGTGGCGGGCGACGTGGCGGGTGTCGATGTCGACGTGCCAGGTCTCGTCGGTGCGCGACACGCATGCCTCGATCCCCGGTTCGCGGCGCGCCAGCACGGCCGGATGCGTGCGGGACGGGAAATGGAACGCCTGCGACAGCAGCGTGCCGTCGTCGGCGCGCAAGGTCGCGACGACCGTATCGTGTTCGCAAGGGCCGAAACGGTACGCGTAGGTCCAGTCGAAGAAGCGGCCGAGCAACTCGGCCGAGCCGAGCCGCACCGTGTCGTACGCGGCGATCCGCACCGGGCAGCCGGCCCGCGCGACCGGCGTGCGGCCGTCACGCAGCGCGACCAGCTCGATCGCCGCCGACAGCGGCGCCGGGCGCTCGTTGACGACGTGCACGTCGAGCCCGTTCAGTCCTTCGTCGACGAGCAGCACCTGGATCGGCTGCAGCACCTGGCGCAGCGCATACCAGGCCGATTTCGGCCGGTGCGCGGCGTCGATCACCCCCCATCCGGCGCCCGGCATCACGTCCTGGAACTGCCACACGAGCGCGCCGGCGCAGCGCGAGCCGGCGCGGCGCCATTCGGAAAACGTCTCGCGCATCACGTCCGCGATCACCGCACGCGACAGCTCGACATAGCGCGCCGGGTCCTCGCGCCGCAGCCGGTCGGGCGCGACGTCGTAGAGCGTCTGCAGATAGTGGTCGCGGATATCGTCGAAATCCCACGACGTGCCGGGGTCGCGCGGCACGGCCGCCTTCCAGCGAGGCTCGTGCACGCCGGGCCAGCCGAGTTCCGCGAGCGTCGCGTCGCACGGCACGTTCGCGAACGCGAGGCATTCGCTCGCGAAGCGCACGTCCGCGCGGCGCGCGTCGTCGAGCGGACGCAGGTACGCGCCGACGCCGTAGTAGTGCGACACGCGCTCGCGCGGCGTGAACGGCAGGACACCGCCGTCGGGCGAATCGGGCACGTAAGGGACATCGGGGCGGTGCGCGGCGGCGTGGCCGGCCAGCCGGTCGGCCGTCAATTCGAGGAAGCGCTGCTTCGGCCCGAGCCCCGACATCGCGGCTTGCTGCGCGATCTCGCTGCCGCCGCACAGCACCGCAAGCGACGGCGAGGCGCCGCGACGCGAGAGGAACTGGCTCGCTTCGCGATCGACGTTGGCCGCGAACGCGGGATCGTCGAGCGCGTAATCGAAGTTCGCGAAACCGAAGTCCTGCCACACCAGCAGCCCGAGCCGATCGCACGCCGCGTGGAATGCGTCGGCCTCGTAGGTCATCGTGCCGCCGACGCGGATCATGTTGAAACCGGCGTCGCGGGCGAGCCCGAGCAGGTAGCCGTAGGTCGCGTCGTCCGCGTGCAGCGCGAGCGGCGCGGCGCTGCTCCAGCATGCGCCGCGCGCGAACACGGGCACGCCGTTGATGCGCAGTCCGAACCCCTTGCCGTCGGCGCCGGGATCGATCTCGATCGTGCGAAAACCCGTCGAGCCGAGCGGCCGGCGCGTAGCGCCGATATGCAGCGCGATCTCGTAGAGCGCCGGTTCGCCATGCGTATGCGGCCACCAGCGGCGCACGTTGGGGATCGCGACGCTCGTGCGCAGCCGGTCGGCGCCGGCCCGTTCGAGCGTCGCGTGATGTTCGCCGCACGACAGCCGCGCCGCGAACGTGTCGGGCAGCGGCGCGGCGAACGTCAGTTCCGCATCGAGCCAGCCCGTGTCGCCTTCGACGCGTGCCTGCAGTTTGCAATCGGAGAGAACGGGCCCGTCGGCCGGATCGAGCACGTCGACGGGCCGCCACGGGCCGGTCGGCACGTACGGCGGAAACCAGCCCGGCATGTGCCCGAACAGCGACGTGCGGATCGTGCGCAGCCCGGCCGGCTCGGCCAGCCGTGTGCGCCAGCGCGCCCGGCGCGGTGCGCGTGCGTCGCGCAGGTGCGGCGCGAGTGCGCGGAAACAGATCGTCAGCCGGTGCGTGCCGTCGAGCGACACGGGCACGTCGTGCGCGACGAACATGCTGTCGGAATGGAGGATCGGCGTGTCGTCGAGCCAGGCCTGCGCGAGCGTCGCGAGGCCGTGAAAGCGCAGGATGCGCGGCCCGCGCCCGCGCAGCTCGAGGCGGTACCAGTGGTCGCGCTCGTCGAGCGACGCGGCTTCGTCGAGCCGGCCGGCCAGCGCGAGCGCCTGCGCGACCGTGCCGGGCACCGGCGCCGCGATCCAGCCGCCGTCGTCGGCAGGGAGGTCGCGCGGGTCCTGCACGGCGCCCGCGGCCGTCGCCAGCATCGACCACGCGGGCAGGGGGCGCGCGCGCGTCACCGCATGGCCGACACGGGCTCCGTGTCGTAGCGCACGGGCGTCACGTGCCGCAGCGGCGCACCGATCTGCCGCGCGCACGCGACGAGGTCGCCGTACGCGGTCTCGATCGCTTCGAGCGTCGAATCGCCGCGTTCTTCCTTGCCGCGTGCGCACGCGCGCGCGAGCCGGAATTCGAGCACCATCGCCTCCGACGCGATGCGATCGCACGCGGCGCGGATCTCGGCGAACGGCCCGGTGCAGCCGCTCGCCTGCAGCCAGCGCGCATAGTGGCCGAACAGTTCGAAATTCGCGCCGAGCTGACGCACCGAATTGAACGAATACGCATGGAAGTGCTCGAGCGGCGCCTCCGCGAGGATGGGCGCGTCGGCCTGCAACTGCCGACGGAACGCCGCGATCGGATCGACGACCGGCAGGCGCCGCAGGTGGCGCTGCAACGCGGCGAGCGACGCTTCGCAGAGCGCGCGCTCGTCGAGCGGCGCAAAGCGTCGCTTCGCGCATTCGACGTACGGCGGCAGCGTCATCGGCGAACTGCCGCCGACGAGCCCGTTGTAGTCGAAATCCTCGGCGACGTAATAGCCGCTGTTGTGGAAGTAGCCGATCTGGTGCTTCGCGCGGTCGATCGCGTCGATGCCGATCGTCGTCTTCGTGTGCTGGGTGCGGTAGCTGCTGCCGCGCGTATCGGGCAGGAACCACGCATCGACCTCGACGATCATCAGGTGGCCGCGTGCGACCTGCGTCTCGATGTGCTGGTCGAGCGGCTCGTAGATCGAATGTTCCTGCACGACGATCCCGTAGAGCCGCTCCAGCTCGTCGTGCGGAAACTTGAAGAACGTGAACTGGTCGCCCTCGAAATCGAGCGCGATCGTAAACGGCAGCGCCGCGTACGGATTGAGGCCCCACCACCGGAGCACCTCGAGCCACATGTCGACGTAGCAGTTGGTCTGTTTCCAGACCATCTCCTGACTGTGCAGCGGGTGCGGCCGGTAGTGGCGCGCGCGGTGGCGCACGCTCTCGAACGACGCGTCTTCGCCGTCGCGGGAAACGAACCTCATCGCGTGCCCCACAGCACGTCGCGAACTGCTTGCGGCCATGCGTCGATGTCGAAGCCGTGGTGGCGGAACAGCGCGAGCGTGAGCCGCTCGAGGCCGAAGCCGACGCAGCCCGTGTGCGCGACGTCGCCCGTCGCGGTGCGGATGTCCCACAGCAGCCCGAAGTGGTCCATGTGGTAGTTGAAGCTCAGGCACGCGGTCTGGCGATCGTCGTGCTCGATCGGGATCAGCAGCTCGAACTTCAGGCTCTGCTCGCGCTGGCTGTCCGCGACGATCTTGCCGCCGCGTCCGAAGAACGGGTCGTTCGCGAGATCGATCGCATTCGGCAGGCCCAGCGACTCGATCATCCGCGTGCCGCGTTCGATCCACGTCTCGCGGAACGAGACGATCTGCTCGGGCGTGCCGATTCGCACGTACTCGCGCATCCGGAACAACTGCATGCGGGTCGGGTCGAGCGACGGTTCGTGACGGAAGCAGTACGAGAACACGTCGACGATGCGGCCGTCGGCCGGCAGCGCGCCCGCGCGGGCGACGACGGGATAGACGGGGTAGCACGCGGCCGGCGTCATCACGACGTAGGTCGGCTTCTGGTTCTCGGTCCAGTCGTCGCCGCGATCGAGGCATTGCAGCACGCGCTGATGCTGGCGCTCGTCGCCGCAGAACGCATGCACGCTGCCCGCCAGTTGCGGGAAGCTCTTCATGTATTCGCTGCGCTCGAACTCCATGCGGCTCATCGCCGGCGGAAAGCGCAGCACTTCGGCCTGCTGGTCGGCGCCGATGCGCGTGACGAACGCGTCGAGCGCCTCGACCACGCGCTCGAATCGTTCGCTGCGGCCGAACAGGCCCTGGATACCGGTCGAAACCAGCAGGCCCGCATCGATCAGCGCGTCGCGCAGCGGATTGACGCCCGCGCGGTCGAGCGGCGCGTCGGCGGGAACGGAGGCGGCGGAGGGCACGGCGAGGCGATCGTTCACGTATGTTTCTCCAGCGTCGCAGGACGCAGCGCGAGCAACAGGCTCGCAGTGTTGGCGGCAATGCGGTCGTTGCTGATCATCAGCGGCGCCGCGTGCAGGTCGCGAATGTGGCGGCCGATGCTGAACGGCGTGCCTTGCTTGTAGCCGGCCATCCCGCAGATCATCATCGCCTGCTGCGCGACTTCGAGCGCGGTCGCCGACACGTAGGTCTTCAGCGTATTGATCTCGGCGGCCCAGGCCATGCCGGCCGACCACGAGCGGGCCGACGCGTTCGCGTGGAGGCGCAGCACGTTGTCGACGCGGGCCTGCATCGCCTGCATCAGCGCGAGCGACTCGGCGATGCGCCGCGCGGCGGGCGACGGTGCGCCGTCGGTCTGGCGCGCCTGTGCGCGGAAGAACTGGTGCGCGCGATGAAACGCGTCGCCGGCCACGCCGATCCACACCGCGGCCCACAGGATGTGCGAGACCGGCACCATCGTTTCCTCGGCGATCTTCGCGAACGGCACCGGCAGGCATTGCACGGCGGCGCCTTGCGCGTCCAGCACGAAGCCGTTGCTGCACGTGCCGCGCATGCCGAGCGTGTCCCATTCGCCGCGGCGCGTGAGCGTATAGCCGTCGCGCAGCAGCGTGACGAGCACCTGCTCGGAAGCCGGCGCATCCGCATCGCGTCGCGCGGTGGCGAGAATGCCGTCGGCGTAGTCGCCGTACGAGATCGTCGGCGCGGATTTGTGCAGCCGGAATCCACCGCCGTCGATCTCGAGTGCGCACTGGCTCGCGCGCAGGTTGCCGCCGACGCCGTCTTCCGACGTGGCCGATGCGAGCAGCCATTGGTGGCGCACGAGCTGTTGCAGGAACAGCCGGTGCCAGCCCTGGTCGGCGGCGTGGTCGACGATGCAGGCGACCTGGATCTGGTGCATCGCGAACACCATCGCCGACGACGCGCAGGCCTGGCCGAGGATCGAGCAGGCCGACGCGATGTCTTCCAGCGACGCGCCAGCGCCGCCGAGATGGGTCGGCACCATTGCGCCGAGCAGGCGGCGCGCGCGCATCGCCTCGATCGCCTCGACGGGGCAGCGCGCGTCGCGATCGACCGCATCGGCATGCTGGGCGGCGATCTGCGCGACGGCATGCGCGGCCTCGTCGAGCCGATGCGAATCGCTGTCGGACGCGAGTTCGGGAAGCAGCGCGCTCATGCGGAGTGCTCGGTGCGTTGCAGCGTGGCGATCGTGTCCGCGAGCGCGTCGATGCTGCGGAACAGGTTGCGGTTCAGCATCTCGTCGGGAATCTCGATGTTGAACTGCTTTTCGATCGCGAGCATCAGCTGGATCGTATCGAGCGAGGAGAGGCCCGCTTCGTAGAGGTCGTCCCCGTCACCGATCGAATCGATCGCGGCTTCGAGATGGGCGACGTGCTTCAGGATGGTTCTGATTTCGTTTTTCACGTGCTGCTCCGGCGTGCGTGGTGTCGTCCGCTCGGGCAGACGCGCGATCAGCGCTGACATCCCCCCGGCAGTCCGGCATCAGTAGACCATTGGCAGACACGACGTTCTGTTCGCCACCCTACAAACGGCTGACCCGGCACGCGGGCGGCATCGAAGCGCCGCCCCGGCCGGTGCGCCGATCACGCGCGCGACGCGGCCGGCACGCCCGAGTCGGCCGACAGGATGCGCTTCATCTCGTCGCGCACGATCGCGCGGCAGCCGCACGACATTTTTTCGAGGCCGTCGAGGTCCGCGAGCTCGATCGAGCTGCGGTATTGGCGAATCAGGCCGAGCTTCTGGATTTCACCGGCGGCGTCCGTGACCGTTTCGCGCCGTACGCCGAGCATTTGCGCGAGCATGCTGTGCGTCACCTGGATCTCGATGCTGCGCGTGCGGTCGAACGCCAGCAGGAACCATCTGCATAACTGATGTTTGAGCACGTGATGACGGCTGCAGAACGTGATCTGCGACACCTGCGCCATCAGCAGCCGCACGCAGACGAACACGAGGTGGCGGATCACCGGCGACGCATCGAACGCGGCGGCGAACACACGCCGGTCGAGTCGGTAGACGAAGCCGTCGCGGCACGCGAGCGCACGGCACGGCATCCGGCCGCTGCCGCCGATCACGTCGTCGCAGACCACGCTTTCGCTGCCGATCTCCGCGACTTCCAGCGTCATGCCGCCGGACGACACGTACTGCAGCGAAATCGCGGTCGTGACCGGCAGGTAGACCGCGGCGAGCATTTCGCCGGGTTCGCAGAGCACTTGCCCGGATTTCAGGTGAACGAGTTGCAGGTGAGGCGTCAGTGTGAGGAGTTCGTCGCGGTCGATGGCCGCGAGAAACCGGTTGGCGTCGAAGCTGTGGGAAAGCTCGATCATGCCGTTCGCATGCGCGACGGCGTCGGCGGCCTGGTGAGTCACGGGCGCATCCTCGCAGGTTGGCGGTCGCGCGTCGTTTCGGCGAATCCCGGAACGGGATTTCGCACGATCGTGCGGACTTGTGTGGATCAAAAACGGAATGACGATACTCGCGAAAAAGGCTAGCACGCAATTGAAATCGTCCAATTCCGCATTCTGTAATTTTACAAAGTTTGACGGTTGCGATTGAGCGCAAACGTTATGCCGATTTAAGAATTCATTTCGCCAGAATTAATCATCCTGAAATGGAATCGTGTGCTTGCTTGTCATTCGATGTCGATAGGGAATCAATCGAACGACGTGCGCATCGTACAGCGAAAGTGTCGGAAAGGCATTGAACATTATTTGACAAATAAATGGGGATCGCCTGATTTTTCATTTAAATCAAAGGCTTGTGGGTGATATGTGCGGTAGCGGACAGAGTGCCGAATGAGTATGCCGATTCAATTTTGAGACAGTTTGAAACGAGCGTGTGAGGGGCTGGGGCGCCGGTAAATGCTGCGCTGCACATCACGGAAACAATTGAAAATCGGCCGTAAGTATTTGAACGATAAGCGTCGTGGCCGCCGCGTAGCAGCCCTGATCCGATACGCGGGAATTGATCAGTCGAATGCGCGCTGTGTCCAGCGGATGGAGGAGTGTCCGGAAATGAGACGTTTTTTCGCTTTTGGGGTCGGTTATTCGGGGGCGCTAAATCGGATGTGATTCATATATTAAGGACGGGCGGCTATTGGCACGTAAATCGCTTATTCGGGCTGGCGTGTAGAGAACGGGACAGTCGACTCAATCGGGCAATGACAAACCGATGGCCAGTCGGATTCAGGGTTGTGGGCCGCAACCGCTGTCAATGTCCTAGCGCGCATCGCGATAACGAATTCCGTGCATGCGGTTGCAGGCGGCGCGGACGATAAAAGGGATACAGACATGCTTCATCTTCACTCGAGCTATTCGGCGAATGCCATTCTTGCTGCCCTCCCGGAGGACAGCATCCGCACCATCGCACCGCATCTCGAACTGGTCAGGATCAAGGCCGGGATGCTCGACCGGGTCGGCGAGCCGATGCGTCATCTGCATTTTCCGACGACGGCGATGATGTCGGTCCAGCACCTGATGGAGGACGGTGCGATGGTCGAGGTGGCGGTGGTCGGCCGCGAGGGTGTGGTCGGGCTGGGGACGCTGGTCGGCGGGATCGCGGCGTCGAACCGGGTCGAGGTGCGGATCGGCGGGATGGCCTATCGCGTGCCGAGTTGCGTGATGCGCGCCGAATTCGAGCGGTCGCCGCAGACCTATCGGCTGCTGCTCAACACCTGCCAGGCGACGATGGCGCAGATCTCGCGCAGCGCGCTGTGCAACCGGCACCACTCGGTCAGCGAACAGCTCAGCCGCTGGCTGCTGCTCGCGCACGACCGGATCGACGGCGACGAGCTGGCGGTCACGCAGCAGACGATCGCGAACATGCTCGGCGTGCGGCGCGAGGGCGTGACGGAAGCGGCCGGGAACCTGCAGGAAGCCGGGCTGATCCGGCAGCGCCGCGGCCGCATCACGGTGCTCGACCGCGACGGCCTCGAACATCACGCCTGCGAATGCTACGACCTGATTCGCGCGGACTATCGCCGGTTGCTCGGCACGCGCGGGAATGCGATGCCGGCGACGGTTCGCTCGCGCATGCCGGAAGGGCACCGCGGATTTCCCGCACACGGTGCGTGACGATGCAGTCGATGTCCGGTGGAACGAATGCGATGCGGCGTGCCGCGATCGCGGCGGCCGACGTCGTGCTGGTGCTGGCGGGCGCGCTGGTCGCGCAGGCGGCGTCGGGTCTCGGCTGGCATGCGTTGTCCGACGCGCAGCGCGGTGCGATCGCGTTGCTGTGCGTGCTGACGGTGGCGCTGCTGCCGCGTTACCTGCGCACCGTGCGCGGCGGCGTGGCGGTGCAGGGTGGCGCGCACGTGCTGACGCACACGCTGGTGGCGGTCGTTTGCGCGAGCGTGCTGACGGTGGCCGGCACGATGTGGATCATGAATCGCGGCGGCACGGTGACGACCCGCTGGATCGTGCGCACGGTGCTGGCCGGCGACGCGGCGCTGCTGCTCGGGCGCGCGGCGCTGCTGGGGCTCGCGCTGACGCGCGGCGACCCGCGGGCGCGGCAGCGCCGCGTCGCCGTCGTCGGCGCAACGGCGTACGGGCGCGTCGCGATCGAGCGGATGCAACTGGCGCCGAATGGCCCGTTCGTGGCCGCGTGCGTATTCGACGACGATGCCCAGGCCGCCGCGGGCGGCATCGGCGGCGTGCCGGTGATCGGCGACTGGAACGCGTTGCGCGAACTGATTCGCGGCGGCGACATCGACGAGGTCTGGCTCACGCTGCCGATGTCGCACGAGTGGCGAATCCAGCGCATCGTGCGCGAGCTGCGCGACGAGTTCGTCGAGTTGCGGCTGTTGCCCGACGTGCGGCAGATGGCGGTCGTCGATCGTTCCGCGACCGACGTGCTCGGCATGCCGGCGATCAATCTCGCGACCACGCCGCGTTCCGCGCCGGAGCTGTGGGCCAAGTTCGCGTTCGACCGGCTGTTCGCGTTCGGCGTGCTGATTCCGTTGCTGCCGCTGCTGACGATGCTGGCGATCGCGGTCAAGCTGTCGTCGCCGGGGCCCGTGCTGTTCAGGCAGCGCCGCAAGGGGGTCGACGGCCGCGAGTTCGATATCCTCAAGTTCCGGACCATGCGCGTGCATCGCGCGCAGCCGGGCGTCGTGCGGCAGGCGTCGCGCAACGATTCGCGCATCACGCGCGTCGGCGCGTTCCTGCGGCGCACGTCGCTCGACGAGCTGCCGCAGTTCTTCAACGTGCTGTTCGGGCAGATGTCGGTGGTCGGTCCGCGTCCGCACGCGATCGAACACGACGACTTCTACCGGCAACTGATCGACTGCTACATGTACCGCTACCGCGTGCGGCCCGGCATCACCGGATGGGCCCAGGTGAACGGCTATCGCGGTGAAACGCGCAAGGTCGAGGCGATGGAGGCACGCGTGAAGTTCGATCTGTTCTACATGCAGAACTGGAGCTTCTGGTTCGACATCAAGATCATCCTGCTGACGGTGGTGCGCGGCTTCATCGGGCGCAATGCGTTCTGAGGATGACGAATGATCGAAGCGGCGCCGTGCGAGCGATCGTCCCGACGGAGTGAGGCCGGTTCGGGCGCGCGGAAGCAGCGCCGTGGTCGCGCCGGAATTGCTGCGCTGCGGTTGTGCCAGCAGGCTTCGGGGCGCGCGGCGGGCGGAATTCCTCGTCCGTCCCCAGTTTCCCCTCCTTCGCCGCGGCATGACCGGCACGCTGATTCCGGTCAACACACGCGTGTTCAATGGGTTTATCCTGCGTCGCATGCGTCCGGCGTTTTGCGCGTCCGGCCGCTCATCCGGATGCGACGGCACGGGGCATGCCTGCGTGCCGCGCACCCGCGCGATACCGCGCGCCGCTCTGTTTCGCGCGGACCCGGAACAGGAGAGACGGCCATGTCGCTCGACCCACAACAACGGCAGACGCTGAAGCAGCGGCTGAACGAGAGCGAGCAGACGCTGCGGGCGGAGATCCGCACCAGCGAAGACCAGCGCGCGTCCGAATCCTATGCGGAGCTTGCCGGCGCGGCGCCGGACGAGGGCGACGAGGCGAACGCCGACCTGTTCGTCGACGTCGATCATGCATTGATCGGCATG